>DATGFY010000515.1:0-2333 GCA_035308785.1 Bacteroidota bacterium
CCATGCAGAAGCAGGCACAGGCCGCATTGGATCAAACAATCGTCAACCTTCGGTTTGCGGTGATCCGCTCGCCGATCGATGGCGTGGTGATCTCACGCGATGTCGATGTCGGGCAGACGGTGGCAGCGAGTTTTCAAACGCCGAAGTTGTTTACGATTGCCAAGGACCTGACGCAGATGGAAGTTCAGGCGAGCGTCGATGAAGCAGATATCGGACAGATCAAGGTTGGCGAACGCGTAGCATTCACGGTCGAAGCATACCCCGACGAGAATTTCTACGGAAGCGTTTCGCAGATTCGTCTTCAGCCGCTTGTCGTACAGAATGTGGTGACCTATACAGTCGTCATCGAAGCGCCCAACCCCGAACTCAAGCTTCGGCCGGGGATGACCGCAACAGTATCGATCCTTATCGATCAGCATAGAAACATCCTGCGCGTACCGGCGATCGCTCTGCGGTTCCAACCCCCGCAGGATAATACAACCAAGCCCGATCAATCTCAGCAATCGACTCAATCTGCGAACTCGCAATCGGGGCAACCGACGCAAGGCGGCGGTCAACCATCGACGACACAAACCGGCCAGCAACCCGGCGGTCCGGGCGGCGGATTCCAGGGTCAGCGCGGAATGAACCGCGGCGGGCGCGATTCTTCCGGAAAAGGAAATGGAAATCCGGGATGGCAAACGGAAGGCCAGGCTGCGCCGAAGACCGGACGCGTCTGGATATTGCAACCGGACAATACTATTCAAGTCGTGACGATTACCTTGGGCCTGAATGATAACCGTTACGTCGAAGTGCTCAGCGGCGACGTTAAAGAAGGCGATGATATTGTGCTCGGCATTATCGGCGTTGAAACTGCCTCCGGCGGCGGACAGACGCAAACAAATCCGTTCGCGCCACAGCGCTTCGGCGGTCCGGGTGGACCCGGCGGTGGCGGCGGCAGACCGGGCGGCGGTGGAAGATAAATTAACTGGTTAGAGAGTGAGAAGGTGAAAAAGGAAGAGAGTGCTTTGTACCTTGCCCGAATGGATACCAAAGCTTTCCGGTAAGAGATGCAGCACTCTTTAACTTTCTTACTTCTCACCATCTCACGTTTTTCAAGAGGGAATATCCATGAATTTAGTTGAAATTCTGCGCGTCTCGTTCGATGCGTTAATCAAGAATAAGATGCGTTCGCTTCTCACGATGCTCGGCATCATCATCGGGGTCGGGGCAGTAATTGCGATGGTAGCCGTTGGCCAGGGAGCGCAGGCATCGGTGGAAGCGCAGATCAGCAGCCTGGGAATGAATGTTCTGTTGATTTTCCCGACGTCGACGACGCGCGGCGGTGTTGCCTCGGGCGCGGGCACCGGAACGAGTCTCACGGAAGACGATATCACCGCAATCCGTGATCAGTGTCCTGCAGTGGCCCATGTCAGCCCGATGATCCGCAGCGGCGTGCAGGTAGTCTATGGCGATCAGAATTGGGGAACTTCGGCGCAAGGCGTGACGCCCGATTATTTCGATATCCGCGAGTGGCAAATCGATAAGGGCGACGAGTTTGGAGATCAAGACGTCCGCGCGGCTTCAAAAGTATGCGTCATCGGGCAAACGGTGGTGCAGCAATTGTTCGACAGCCAAAATCCGATCAACGCCACGATCCGCCTTCGCAACATCCCCTTCAAAGTGATCGGCACGCTCAAACCGAAGGGCCAAAACATGATGGGGCAGGATCAGGACGATATCATCCTCCTCCCCTACACGACTCTCGCTAAACGAATCATGGGAACGATCCGCAACTGGAGCGTAACCGCATCGGCAACAACAAAAGAAATGATCCCCGAAGCGCAAAACGAAATGACGCAGCTCTTGCGCTCGCGGCATAAACTTGCCCCGACCGACGACAACGATTTTACCATCCGCAATCAAACAGAAATCGCCGACGCCTCAACCCAAACGACGAAAATCATGACAACACTGCTTGGCAGCATCGCATCGGTTTCTCTGCTCGTCGGCGGCATCGGCATCATGAATATCATGCTCGTATCGGTAACGGAACGCACACGCGAGATCGGCATTAGGAAAGCGATTGGCGCGCGGAAGGGCGATATTCTTGGCCAATTTTTGATGGAAGCGATTGTGATGAGCGTCCTCGGTGGATTCCTCGGCATTGCACTCGGCGTCACGGGTTCGAGTTTGATCTCGCGGTTCGCGGGCTGGCCGACGTACACCTCGACCTCCTCGATCTTTGCCTCCGTCATTTTTTCGATGGCGGTGGGAGTATTTTTCGGCTACTACCCCGCACGCAAAGCGGCATCATTGAATCCGATTGAAGCGCTGCGGTACGAGTAAGAGCG
>DATGFY010000516.1:0-2495 GCA_035308785.1 Bacteroidota bacterium
GCCTACAAGAAATTCCCGCAGTATGTTCAGCCGCATGTTCGCGCATGGGACAGGCATGTCGCACGATCGCTTCACCGGGCAAACGCAATCATCGTTCCGTCTGAACATACGCGCGGCGATGTGGCCGAACTTTTCAATATCGATGCCAGAAAAATCCATGTTGTTACCCTGCCGCCCAATCCGATCTTTTCGCCTAACGGAACGGGTGATGAAGAAGTGCGCGCTCGGTATGGATTGAACAAGCCGTATATCCTTTTTGTCGGCACTCTCGAACCGAGAAAGAACATCCCTTCGCTGGTCCGTGCATATGAGAACTTTCGGAAGGAGAACGCTGATGGGCCGGATATTGTTCTCGTGGGTAAGGAAGGCTGGCTTGCTGCTGAAACCGTTTCCGCAATCGATTCATCCCCGGTACGAAGTTCCATCAAGCGATTGAATTATGTCTCTGAATCCGAACTCGCCTCCCTGTATAGAGGGGCTATGTTCTTTGTCTATCCTTCGTTTTACGAAGGGTACGGATTCCCGGTCCTCGAAGCGATGGCGAGCGGTATTCCTGTCATTTCATCGGCCATTTCCTCGATTCCCGAATTGACAGGCGATTCAGGATTGATGATCGATCCGGCGAGCGTCGGCGAACTGGCCGCTGCGATGACTGCATATTATCGGGATGGCGGAATGCGAAGCCGCAACGCAACGCGCGGACTTGAGCGAGTCAAGCAGATCTCCGCGAAAAATCCTGCGGAAACCGTAATGAACATCTATGATTCTCTCGGCTGAGGCGGCATGAGACTCCTCGTTGTCGATCATAACGCGCTCGATCCATTGCAGCGATCGCTCTACGAGGAGTTATCACGCTCAAGTGATATTGAACTGCGGCTGATGGTTCCGGAAAAATGGTTCGATAACTACCGGATGCTTCAGGGCAAAGAAGAGCGACATTCAGAACACTTCTCCATCCACACTAGTCCCGTTGTGTTTGCGACACGCACGCACCGCATGATTTACCGTTCGCTGCGGCGAGAGATCGGGGAGTTCAAACCCGATATTCTGTATATAAACGCAGAGCCGGAGAATTTCCAAACATATCATGCGGCGCGGCTGCTGCGAAAACATCCTCAGATCAAACTCGTGTTTTCGTCCTGGCGCAATATCGATCACGCGGAGACCGGTTACCCGTATCGTCTCGAGGTGCTGCACAAAATGTGTGAGCGGGCGGTGCTGCGGCGCGCAGCAGCGGCGATTGTTTTCAATACCGCTTCGCCCGCGATTTACGCGAAATCCGGCTTCGACACGGCGAGGTACATTCCTCCGTACGTCGACACGAACATTTTTAAGCCGGTTGAACCGGGGAACATATCGCACTCGGCTCCGTTTCGCATTCTATTTGCGGGCCGCTTCATCGCGGAAAAGGGAGTTGATAGTTTATTTCGCGCAGCATCCACGCTGACATTTCCCTATACGATCACGCTCATTGGAAGCGGCCCCGCCCAGACCGATTGGAAGAATCTCGCGGACAATCTCAGTATCACGAAGAACGTATCATGGGTGGCGCCGGTTGAGCATGGTGAAATGCCCGCTCGATTGCATCAGGCCGATGCCGTGGTTCTTCCTTCGCGAACGGGTTCGACATGGAAGGAGCAGTTCGGAAGAATTCTCATCGAGGCGATGGCGTGCGGTGTTCCGGTAGTAGGGTCAGATTCTGGAGAAATTCCTGAGGTCATCGGTGACGCCGGGGTGATTTTTCCTGAAGGCGGCGATCAGGCATTAACGGCGAATCTTACGAAAATCCATACAGACGGGGCTCTGCGAACTCGCCTTATCAAACAAGGCCGCGAGAGGGTGAATTCGAATTTTTCATTGAAGGCAGTTGCTCCTCAATATCTCTCGTTTTTTCAAGCACTATTGCGGAAAAAGGCTAAAGACTAGGGGCTCAGACGGGCATTTCTCCGATGTCTTGATTCTCAACCCTCCTTTCAGTAGATTTAATCTAAAATTAGCACGTGAAGCACCAATTATTAAGGTTTTTGCTGGCTTTCTTGAAGCGGAGAGAGCGGCGAAGACCGAACCACCCGTTGAACCCGCAATCGATTCGGTCGGTTCTTTTTGTCGAATTGACGCGGCTCGGGGATGTTGTCAATATCCTGCCCGCTGTAGAATCTCTGCGATCCTATCTTCCCGATGCCAGAATTTATGTCGCCGTCAACCGCGAATATGCGGGACTGTTTAGAAGCCTGTCCGGCGGCGTTGAGGTTATCGAATGTGAGAATACTCAATCGGTTTCGGGTCTTATAACGGCAGGCCGAGAAATCGCAAAGAACTCTTACGATATGGCGCTTTCAATGAGCCCGTCGTTCCGAAATGCGTTCTTGACGCTCCGCACACGCGCAGCCGCGAAAATTGGGTATTTTGATATGTTTGCGGATCCTGCCCCCTTTCTTCACCGCTGTGCGGTAGAAGGATTCGGCATTAGTCTCGGAAAGGAATCTGCCTACGAT
>DATGFY010000517.1:0-4007 GCA_035308785.1 Bacteroidota bacterium
CCTCCTCCACAAGGAGGGGAAACCATGCGCCGCCCTTAGTAGTCAACTGTCCACTGTTCACGGTTCACTCCGCCCGCGGCGGATCACTGTTATTTATGAATTCCCGGCTCCGTCATCCCGCGAAGATTAAACACCTCCTCCAACTTTTCCTTCGACATCAGGCCTTTATCCAGCACGAGCTGCTTGATCGATTTGCCGGAGGCGAGATACTCTTTGGCGATCTCGGCGGCTTTGGCGTAGCCGATGTGCGGGTTCAGCACGGTCACGATGCTCATGCTGCCCTCGGCGTAATCCTGGCAGCGGGCGGCGTTTGCCGTAATGCCATCGACGCAAAAGGTAATAAACACCTCGATCGCGTTCTTGAGGATTTCGATTTCATGGATCAGGTTAAACGCCACCACCGGCATCATCACGTTGAGCTCCAACTGTCCGGCTTGCGCTGCAAGCAGCACGGTCGTATCGCAGCCGATCACCTGGAAGCAGACCATATTCAGCATCTCCGCCATCACGGGGTTGACCTTCCCCGGCATGATCGAAGAACCCGGCTGAACGGGAGGGAGGAGGATTTCCGCCATGCCCGTCTTCGGACCTGAGCTGAGCAGCCGCAGATCGTTCGCGATGCGGATCAGGTCTTGCGCTAAGTTGCGCACCGCCGAGGAGAGTTCCACGAACGGCCGCAAGCTCTCCATTGCTTCAAAATAATCGGTCGCCATCTTGAACTGTATGCCGAGTTCCTTGGTGAGTTCTTCCACCATCATCGCGCGGTACTTGGGATGCGCGTTCAATCCCGTCCCCGCCGCCGTGCCGCCGATGCCGAGTTCCTTGTTCGCGTCCGCCGCGCGCGCAATCGATTCGCGGTGCTTTTTCATGTTCGCAGCATACGCGCCGAACTCTTGTCCCAGCCGCACCGGAACTGCATCTTGCAAATGCGTGCGTCCGGACTTAACAATGTGATCGAACTCTTTTGCCTTCTTTGTGAATGCAGCTTCTAGTTTCTCCAACGAGGCAATCAATCGTATTGCGCAGCGCACCCCGCCGATGCGTATCGCGGTAGGGCAGACATCGTTGGTGGATTGCGCCATGTTCACGTGGTCGTTCGGGTTGACGAGCGAGTAGTCGCCTTTCTTCCCGCCGAGAATCTCCACAGCGCGGTTGGCGATGACTTCGTTCACATTCATATTGTGCGAGGTTCCCGCGCCCGCCTGATAGACATCCACCACGAACCACTCGCGGAGCTTCCCTTGCAATATCTCATCCGCAGCCGCAACAATGGCGTCTGCCTTCTTGGCATCGAGGATGCCGAGCGATTTATTTACGATTGCCGCCGCCTTCTTTATATAGACAGTCGCCTCGACGTAGTCATCCTTTGGCGTCAATCCGCTGATGGGGAAATTGTGTACTGCGCGGTCGGTTTGTATTCCAAAATAAGCGTTGGCGGGTATTTTGCGCTCGCCAAGAGAGTCTTTTTCAGTTCGTTGATCCATGGCCGTTTGAGAGGTTTTTGAGATAAGAAATACGGAAGTAATGACCTAAGATAGTGAAAAAACACGGATTTTTCAACGAAAAACAGCCCCCATAAATGTGTGATGCAGGATATTGACTTTAGGAGGCCTTTTTGCTATCCTAGAACATTATTGTTTTGCGACGGCGGACACATCGTCTCTGTATAATAGTTCGCGCGGATCATTCTACCGGATTGCCACGGATTTTACGTACGAAAGATAACCCCATGATTACACGGCTACGATTTGTTTCAATCGCATTGTTCCTCCTCTGCTCTGCGGCTCTTCTCGCGGCTCATCCGGCCGCCGCATCCCCATACGATTTTACCCCCGCGAATTACAACAACTCCATCGCGAGTTCTGAACCACAGATTTTAACCAACGGCGTTACCAACATTACACAAACCGGAGCAACCCTCGGTTCCAATATTAATGCCGGCGGGCTCTCATCGATCGCCTATTTTCGCTACGGGCTGACAGCCAACTACGCCGATACTACATCTACCACAAGTGTGCCGAGCGATGCCACAGGTAATATCGTCACCACTGCCATCACCGGACTGAGCCCAAACAAACTATACCATTATCAAGCGGTGGCCGGAAATCTTCTCGGAACCATCGCCACAGGCGATAAAACATTTACGACATTACCGTTAAGTCCTTCGGTCGGTGCAATTACCGTCGATCAAATAGGCCAGGGTGGCGCGCGCATTTCCTCGAATATAAATTCCAACGGCGTCGATGGTACGCTGTACTTTATTTATGGTCCCGTCGCCACCGCATCCGATACCATTCCCGGTTCGATCGTAGCCGATTCGGTTGCAGATCTCCAATTCACCGATATAAAAAACCTTTCGCCGAACACCACATACTTCGTCGAGGTCCTAGCGGTCAATGGCGGGGGGACCGGGTTCGCAACGGCAACTTTCTCGACGCTTACATCAAATTTAGAATATACCGCAGATGGAGATTCGACGGTCGTCGGTCTTTACCATTTTGACGGCACCGATACGGCGCACGTGGAAGATTATAGTGTGTATCAGCATAATGGCACATCGAACGCAGGCGTTGTGACCGGCGAATTCGGAAACGCCAGATCATTCGATCTTTCAACGCAATATGTTCGCATACCCGATACCGATGGAAAATTGTCATTCGGCTCGAACAGCTTCACATTAGAATGTTGGATCTATCCTTCACTTTCGGGATCGAATTGGCCCTTGATGGCAAAGGGCAAATTTGGCGGTCCGAATGGCGGATCGTACCTCTTCAATGTTTTTCCGGGTGGATACTTAGAACTGGTCATGTCGATTGACGGAGAAACCCTCGCCACGAATGCGAGAACGGTAAATCCGGTTGTGGTGAACGGCCAATGGCAAGAGGTTGCCGTTGTTGTCAATTTCACTAATCAATCGATTCAGTTCTATTATAATTCAAGGCCCGTTGCCTCTCAAATCGATGGCTCCTTCCCCACGGGAGGAATCTTCACTACATCGGAACCTCTCCAGTTTGGACTCATTCCCGCAACATCAGCACCATCCTTGACCACCGAGCGTGGAAAACACACTCAGGCCTCATCGTACGGTTTGATCGATGAAGTTCGTATTTCCAACGTTGCCCGCAGCCAATCCGATCTTAGACAAAACGGCGGCTCTTTTTCCGGTATTGTGTATAGCGATCTGGATGGCAATGGATCGAAAGGAGCGCTCGAACCGCCTCTTCAGAACTGGAGCGTTGCAGCATATTCAGCCCTGAAGGGCGATACAAGTGTCAATCTTACTCTTGCGGGTACGGCATTGACCGATTCGAATGGGGTTTATGTGATTTCCAGTCTGCCCGATGGATTCTATTATGTTGTGGCTCAAGATTCATCCGTTTTTATTCAAACTCAGCCCACGGCGCCGAGCTTTTACCCGAGAGTCATTGTGGACGCGGCGACCGTCACTCAGCTCAATTTCGGCGAACTGCCGTCGTGCAAATTGAAAACCGGCGCTAATCCGAGTCTTGCCAGCAGTTGGACATGCGGCCACGTCCCGGGACACAACGACGGAATTGTCTTCGATTCTACCACCGGCTCGTTCGCTGCGTTCCCAACCGATAGTTGTTCAGCGGTGAAGATCAGCGGGGGCGGCGCAGTGACGTTTAATACGAACGGCTCGCTGAGCGTTGCAGGAACCGTTCAGATCGATAGCGGCGCATATTTTGGTTTCGGTAACGGCAATACCGGTTCGATGTATGTCTATGATAATTGGGTGAACAACGGTATCTTCACTCCCGGCAATTCAACCGTTGTTTTCTCGGGAGATAATACCAAGTATATCAGCAACGGCGGATCGACGCTGTCACCCGGACCGAATATGAAAAGCAAGTCAATCGTTTCGCTCCACCGAACCTCCCCGAAGCCGTTGGCAGGCGGCGAGAATACATTCTATAATCTCAGCATTGGCGGCGCTAATACAAGCTCGGATGGCAATATCATCGTCCAGAATCAGTTGCAGCTCGATA
>DATGFY010000518.1:0-1974 GCA_035308785.1 Bacteroidota bacterium
CCGGTTTCATATTGCTGAAACCCACCAAGACCATTTTGGATTCATGAACGTATTGCTTCATAAATTCGCCGATCGAATCCTGGCGCGCCTGTTCGTTCAGCGCCCGTTGGTTTAGCGCGGTCTCTGTATCGCGGGCTACACGGTTGTCCGCAATCCAACGCCATGCAAACACGCCGCCGATCAGGATAACGCAAGCCGCTCCGAATGCCACTGCATATCTTGCAGGCGAACCGAACAGTTCTTCAAAGAATTCTCGCACCGGCGAATAACGAATCTCCGGCAATGGCAACCGGTCTTCGGCCTGCGCAACGCGGATCTTCCGCTCTACCTCATCGATATATTCTCTCCAGTACTCCGGAGACCGCTCTGCACTCGCATCGTTCGCAATCGTATCGAGCATGCGCGACACGCCGAGGATTTCATCTAGCTCTTGCGAACATGTTGTGCAAGATATAAGATGCAGTCTTACACGATCCGCGGTCGTCTCATCAAGCTCGTTGCGGAGATATTCGTACAGCAATGATTGTATTTCAGAATGTGTGCTCATCTTGCATCTTCTTTCAGAAAATCTAAACTCTTTCGCATCTTCTTTAACCCGCGGTGGAGATGCGTCTTCACCGTGCCCTCGGAGCATTGCAGAATATCACTCACCGATTTCGTCGATAGCCCGTTAATATGGCGCAAGAGAACGACTGCCCGCTGAAGGGTCGGCAGTTCGTGCAGGGCCCGCTCGATGTGCATTGCAACATCGGCGGATTCGGTGTTCGGTGGTGTATGTCCTGCTAGTTCCACTGACGAATCGGTTTGTTTAATTTCGTACTTCAACCGGCTTTTATTTTGTTTCGATTTATCCAAGGCGAGATTCGTCGTTATGCGATAGAGCCACGTCTTGAATCCCGAATCGCCGCGAAAATCCTGTATGCCGCGATGAACGCGGATGAACGCCTCTTGCGAGACGTCTGCCGCATCATCGTGATTGCGCAATATTCCAAAAGCGACGTTGTACGCATCTTTCATGTGCCGTTCAACCAATGCACGGAATGCGGACGGGTCTCGCTCCTTCGCCAGCAAAATCAGTTGCTGCTCGTCCACAGCTTGCATGCAAGGGTAATAAGGTTTCCCGGTTTGTTCATTAGACGATTCAGGGGTGGGGGCGGTTGACATCAAATAAAGATAGGGAAATAACCAATAATCAAGCACCAATAACCAATCAATTGACGAAACGCCTAACATCCATGCCGATTATACGGCGATGACACCAAAATTGTTAAGATGTTATCGACTCTCGTGAGTTAAAAATAATTTGTTTTTTTGTGCTGTTTTGGGGAGATTGTATTCTCAATGTCAGATATGAATGGAAAAAATATCAACTCCGCCATCGCCCCTCCAAAAGAGGTTCAAGCGATGTTCGATGCAATTGCGCCGAGATACGACCTGCTGAACCACCTGCTGAGCTTTGGGCTGGATTACGGATGGCGGAAGAAGGCCATCGCAATGCTCGAACCGAAACGCGGCGGCAGATTCTTGGATATCGCCGCAGGGAGCGGTGATATGTCGATTGAGGCGCAGCGGCTAGAACCGAGGCTGGTTGTTGCCTCCGATTTTGCGGAACAGATGCTCCGCGCGCTCCAGACAAAACTGAAAAAGACGAGCAGTACCGGCGTCTCTCTCGCCTCCTGCGACGCACTGCGACTGCCCTTCCCCAACGCGTCGTTCGATGCGACAATGACGGCATTCGGCATCCGGAATTTCTCGGACCGGCTTGCATCGCTCAAAGAAATGCGCCGCGTCCTCGTCCCCGGCGGGATTGCATTAATACTGGAACTCACCGAACCAAAAGGAATTTTCCGCCCACTCTTCCGCATTTATGGAAGAACCATCCTCCCTCTCCTTGGCCGGATCATCTCCGGCAGCAATTTTGCGTACAGCTATTTGCCCGCATCGATAGCGAAGTTTCCGGAGGCGGAAGAGTTC
>DATGFY010000519.1:0-2184 GCA_035308785.1 Bacteroidota bacterium
CCAGCGTAACGCCCTCCGCGAAGTGTTTCGGCTGCTGCGTGATGGCGGCGCGTTGTATCTTGCAATCGAAAACAAAGATAGCCATCGCTACCGGCAGGGATATCCGGACGATCACACGGGGATCCGCCATATCAGCTACCTCTCCCGCGAAAGAGCCGACCAGCGGTCTCGTGAAATCCGCGGGCGCGGCTACCGCACCTATACGTATAACCGCGGTGAGTACGAAGAGTTATTAAAATCGGCCGGCTTTTCTACCATAAAGTGTTTTTACCCATATCCCGATTACAAGACTTTCTCATCTCTGGCGCCGCTCGATTCAACGGAAATCCGTTCCTACATGCTATCGCATCTCGATTCGGTCGAACATTCCAAAGAAGAAATGTTGACTTTGGTTGCGGAACGCAAGAATTTTGCTGTCGAATCCGGCATCGATGGCGCTTCCTCCTTTCTGATTAAAGCAACGAAGTAATCGAATGGTTGAGGAAATCCGCACGTTTATTCTCGCGAATCCGCAGTTATTCCCGAATAAGGCATCAGCGGAAATTGACCCATTGCTTATTTCGAAGGGTCATTCGAAGAATGCAAAGAGCCGGAGGGTGACAATCTTATGGTTTAATAGGGGAGAGGATCGGCCGTTTCTTTCCACCCGATTCTGTTTAGATCCTTCGTACAATCGGAGTTTGGTGAAAGAGTCCGATGCCTCGTCGTATTTTCGGAAAAAACTTATTCTGTGTGTGCCGGAATCGCTTGGGATTCATGCGGTGTGTGGAACACAAGTCTATTTTGAAAAACCTGTGGCAGGTAAGTCGCTGTCCGCGGAATTGGTGGACTATGTCATAGAGCATTCTGATCTCTCTAGCCTTGAAAGTTTGCCCGCTCTTGTGGCACACCACTTTTCTCTCGCAGCCACCGTCATTGAATCGCTCGATTTATGCGCTATAAAGACCTCGGCGACGAACTCCTCTGAGGAGATTGCGGAACTCCTCTCTGATGTCTCAACCTATGCAAGAGGAGGAATTCCAATTCCCGCAACGGAAATATCCTCACTTGCCGAACGTATTCTCCGGGGAGTTCTCAAACGAAAACGGCTTGTTCATTTTGATTTTGTCCCCGGGAATATCTTTTCGGACGGCGATTCATTCACGATTATTGATTGGGAACATTCGCGGGAATCTTGTCTCCTGCCCGTTGAACCGATGCGTTTCATTGCATATTATTTTGGCCAGCTGGTTGAACTTGGCGTGATTCCCAGCGCGGATTTTTTTGATTGCTATTTCATCTTGCAAAGTAATCATTGGTTTGCCCCGATTGCCAGAAGTTTTCTTGCGAGGACTCTCGGTCTCGAAGACGGTAAATGGGGAGAAGAATTGCTTCGCTCTGCCTTCGCATTGCATCTGCTCAATGAATACCGCCTGCAATGCGAAACGAGCGATCCAAAACTTGCCGCTGCCTATTTGCCGGCAATCGCACGGCTTGCGGATCGAACGCTCCTGAACGATTATCTCCTCGAACGCGGAATGCATTCGCAAGGCCGCTCAAAGGAAGATACCGATGAGATCGAATCGACGCAGCGGAATATGACTGCCCTTTCTCAAGATCGCGACCGCTGGCGCACTCAGTACGAAAAAGCCGCCGCAGATTTTATCGCCCTTCAGGGCCGGTTCGATAGCCTTGTAAAATCCACGTCTGAAAACTCCTCCGCCCTTGCCGCCGACCGCGACAAGTGGCAGTCGGCCTACGCAAAAGCGGAATCGGATTTCAAAGAACTGAACGCTCGCTTCGAAGCATTGGGAAGAAGCTCCTCGGAACATGCCAATGCCTTGGCAGCGGACCGCGATAATTGGCTCACTCAGTATAAGGTGTTGGAGGAGGACAGAGACCGTTGGAAAACAGTTTCCGATTCTATTCAAGACCAATTGAAGAGTGCGCTGGAACGAATCGGTCAATTGGATCTTGCCATCCAGGAACGGGACCATTGGCGGCAAATGTATGCGGATTTGGAGCAAGAGTGGAACAGATGGAAAGCAATTGCGGAGGCCGAGGAGACCGCCCGCCGCAATCGTAAATGGTGGCAGGGGAAGTGAGGATCCTCCACCTCATCCACGATTTCATACCCGAAGTGCGTGCCGGCAGCGAGCTATATGCGTTCTATCTCGCAACGGAACAACAGCGCCGCGGGAATGC
>DATGFY010000520.1:0-4184 GCA_035308785.1 Bacteroidota bacterium
ACGTCTTGAACTCGATTTGAAAAATTACCTTCCATGGCGTTTATCCCTTATTTACACGTAACGAATGTTTCTTGGCACTTACGATTGTCACTTCAACCACTGTCTCAATATATCCAAATTCGCAGGATTTGTCAAGGATTCCGCAATTGGGGTGTGATTGCGATTCACCAATAAATCGGTCCGCCCCATTGCCGGAGAATCTAATAGTGAAAAACGAGCGGGATAACCACAAATTGAAGAAGCGGGGGCGGGTGTGCTTATTTAGTGGTGACTGCTCCGCAGGCAAGACTCGAACTTGCAACCCTCCGGTTAACAGCCGGATGCTCCACCATTGAGCTACTGCGGAATATATATCGGAAATTTGACGTTGGAATACCAATATAAAAAAAATGGGAAGATAAAGCAATCTTAGAGCTTTCCCGGGTTGAACGTGAAATCCGGGCCGGCAAACTAATGGAAGATCGACGAGTTCGTACAACGTTCGGGTGCATATCCGTAGTTGCATTTCGGTAATATCGGCGCCGCTTTGCATTCCTCTCCCGTATCTCCTACATTTATGTTGGTGCCTAATGTTTGTTCATCCGAAAACGTAAGAGTCTTGCGAGAGAGTATCTTGCATTCGGAAGCACGGAACAACACGTTAACCACCGCAGCAAATATCAAATTCAATTACATATTGAGAGAAACACATATGAGTAAATTAAAAGTAATGTGTTATGGAGTTTCCATTGATGGATATGGCGCCGGTCCAAATCAAAGCATGGAAAATCCGTTAGGAGTTGGCGGGACCGCTTTGCATGAGTGGATCTTTCCCACGAAAACGTTTCAAGCAATGCATAGGGAGATGCTTGGCGGTGGCGCCGAAGGAGGTACCACGGGCATTGACGATAATTTTGCCGCTAAAGGGTTCGAAAATATCGGAGCGTGGATACTGGGACGAAATATGTTCGGTCCGATGCGAGGCCCATGGGAAAATCATTCCTGGAAAGGATGGTGGGGAAACAATCCTCCCTATCATACGCCGGTGTACATATTGACCCATCATGCCAGGCCGGCTATTGAGATGGAAGGAGGGACAACCTTTCACTTTGTCACCGATGGAATCGAAGCCGCGCTAAAGCTGGCAAAAGCGGCCGCCAAGGGAATGGATATCCGGGTAGGGGGTGGCGCCTCCACAATCCGGCAATATTTGAAGTCGAAGTTAGTGGACGAAATGCACATTGCCGTCGCTCCAACGTTGCTTGGATCCGGCGAGAGCTTATTTCGCGACCTAAATTTGCTCGAACTTGGTTATGAATGCGTTGAGTATGTGCCGTCTGAAAAGGCGGCGCACATGGTCATAAAGAAGAAGAAGTAGGTTGATCGCGTCTAATTCCTCCTAACGCCGGCGGAGCCGTAACTAAGAGCCGGCCTCAGCAGGAGGCGGTTCTGCCAGGAGGGGAAAAGTAATTGTGAACGTGGTTCCGCCATTAACCACCGAATTGACTGCAATGCTTCCGTGCTGCGCCTCGATGATCTTTTGGCAAATCGGAAGTCCAAATCCGTGGCCATCCGGTTTGGTTGTGATGCGTTCCTTGAAGAGTTTCGCCAGAACTTCAGCCGGAATTCCCGGGCCGTTATCCACGATATCAATCTTCACCTCTCGCCGCTCTTCATTTTGAGCCACGACAAACCTGATCGTCGCATCGCGCCGCGCTTCAATGGAGTTTTTCGTCAGGTTGAGAAAGACTTGCCGAAGTTGATCCACGTCGATCATCGCTCCGGGTCTTCCCGGAGCAAGCTCGGTCTCGATTGTCCCTTTCCGGAATTTCGGCAGCAGCTTGACAAACGAAACGAAGGTCGATGCGACCTCATTGATATCGACATGTTGAAGATTGAGGGCCCCGCTCCCGCGCGTCAGCAAATTTTCTGAAAAATTGCTCATCCGGTGGAGACCGCTTTCCACTTTGGCTACAAGCTGCCCAAACGTCTCGGCATCGAATCGATTCAACATGGTCTTGAGCGTATGCGTTTGCAGCAATAGCGTGTGCAGAAAGTTTTTAAGCTCGTGACTCACTTCGACGACGATCTCGCCTCTCGACGCCATTTTTTCGGCCTTCACGATATGCTCATTTGCCTGGCGCAATTCTTCGAACGATTTCTGCAGGTTCTCGGACATTTTATTGAATGATTCGGTAACCTCGGCAACCTCGTCTCTCGTAGTAATGGGGAGATCGTGGCCGTAATTACCTGATGCGACTTCATGCGTTGCAGTGACGAGTACGCGGAGGGGCCGCGTGATCGTGCGCGCGAAAAACATCCCGATAAGAATTGCGATTCCCGCCGCGACGAGAGTCCAATAAATCAACTGCGTCCGCATCCATTCCACCGTAGCAAACGCCGATTCGTACGATTCTTCTACCAATACTCCCAAACGCAGCCGCGGAAGGGTCTTGAACGAACCGAGCATCCGTTGCCCGCTCAAATTGGTATAGACTTTTGAGAAACCCACATCGCGCCTGAATAGTTGAGTCAGGCCGGTGTTCGCGGAAGATGTAAAGAGGTCCGTCAGAGAAACATTCGCGCGTGTTTTTACCTGATGAACGTTGCCTGAAGCGATTATCCGCGCGCTGTCATCAAGGACGAAGACCATATCGGTTCGCCCGAAGCGCTGGCGCGAGAGTTCGGAGACATCTCTTGAGAGTGGCGCGAGCGAAAGATAGGTGAGAACGAATCCGAGCCGTTCGGAACGGCCCGACACAATGCGATCCCACGGCACAAGAATCCGAAGGTAGGGCATCGAATCCGATGAAGAGAGGAATGCCCCGCCCATGATTCCGGATTCCAGGGTGGCAGAGTCGGGCTTAAGGATCTCCGGCAGTGCGGCAGGCACGGTAAAATCGTGCGGCTTTTGAACATCGATCAGTTTGCCTGCATCGTCATAGACCGCGAGGAAGTTCAGATCGCGGGAGTTGCGGAGAACCGATTCCACATTCCGGATTTTCAGTTGATCGGGAAGATCGCCATCGTTCAGAATATCCACCACATACTTGAGCGATTGCATATCGTAATCCACGGTACTCCGCAGCCGCTGCGAAATCTCGTTAGATATGCCGATATAGTTTTCTTTAAGGAGCGCCTCCGTGGCGTTTTGACTGACTGCGATGAACAGATAACTGAGGGCAATGGTGCTTCCCAATGCGGATACAATAAGGAGCAGGGAAATCTTGAACCCGAGCGCGATTCTCGGGGATCGTGTTCTCATCCGAACGGCCTGCTATAAATCGTTGAAGATGAGCGCCAGTTCAAACGCGATCATGAAATGTGGTTGCGAGGCAGAAAGCGGATCGAATCTCTGCTGATCGAACGGAATGAACTGCCCACGCGCCCCAAGCATATACCCGTTCGAACCATCCATGATCTTGGCGTCGAGTCCGGCTCCCAGCGCGAACGAAGTTTGTTGGTTTCCGGGCGAGCCCGACCACAGGATGGGGCCTACCCCGAGATCTCCGCTGAACAGAAAGTTCTTGTTAACGTCAAAATCGTTTCTGCCGGTGATTTGCAGGATCACCATCGATGAATTCCCGGGTGTGCCACCGGGGGGAGGAGTTGAGTTCACGTTCGTGTTCGAACCGAATGTCACAAGGAATCCCGCCGCTTGAGTTCGGTTAAGTTGATATTCGCCGCCCACGCCGAAGAGGAAGCCATGGTTATACTGGTTGTATCCGAAGAGCTTGTTATAGGGCGAGAACCGGAATACAGCATCAAGATTTGCCTGCCGGGGGGTTCGAAGAATTACGGAATCGCTCAAGGTGCGTCCATCGCGATGGGTCGCGGTGAGTCTGATAATGTTCTTGTCTCCCGTGACTGCAACCAAATGGTGGAATGAGCCGTTTGATCCGACCGTCACCTCTGCATTTTCGATCAGGAGATGCTCCGCGCCTCTCGCAATGCCCGCCACATCGTATGTTTCGGTCTCTACGGTTGCTTCCCGAGTAGAGGGATTCGTAATCTGCAATGTGAAAATGAACACGGATGAATCAATCACCGTCACATTGCGTGTGAGATCAGGATTGCTTTCCAGGCCGCCGGAATCGAGCGCTGTTGCCCGGTAGTAATACTTACCGGAAGCAAGCGGGACCTGAACTGTGCTATCATGTGTAACGATTGTGTGCTCGATGCTTCGGAATGCCGCCTCCGATGAG
>DATGFY010000521.1:0-1818 GCA_035308785.1 Bacteroidota bacterium
CGCTACAAACTGATCCATGATCCCGCATTGGACGCCGACAAACTCGGTTTCGGTTCGCTGGGCAATTTTGATGATCTCAAGCGGCTCCAATTTCTTTTTTGCCAGACGAGCAAACGTAAGAACGCTCGCGACACAGCATGCCGCAGAAGAGCTTAAACCGGCGCCGATCGGAATATTGCCCCGGATGAGGAGGTTGGCTCCCCCAAGACGGACGCCGAGCGTTTCCAGCATCATTCCTGCGCCGACAGGATAATTCGTCCACAGATCATGATCATCGAACGCGGCAGAATCAAGAGAGATTTTTTTCTCAGAGCGGAGATCGGTGCTTCGAAGGTGCAAGACCCGATCCGCCCTCCATGTAGCCGCCATAAAAATGCGCCGGTCGATCGCCACCGGAAGGACATATCCATCGTTGTAATCGGTATGCTCGCCGATGAGATTCACACGCGCAGGGGCGCTCACCAACACCTCCGGAGTCATCCCGAATGCGCTTCGGAATCGTTCAATCGTATCTTGGGCGAGTTCCATCTTAAGCGCGCGGATTATACCATTTTGCTTGCCATGACATCGCTGCCGAATCGATAAGGATATTATCTCCAGAGCGATAAAATTTGGCGCCATCGATCGAGAGCAGCTGAACAGAATCCGAAATTTTTCTCGGCATCACGACCCATTTCAAAGGCCAGCGAATCGCATCGTTTAGACCTTCACGTATAAACTTTGTCACCCAACTTTTCGCGTCCGATTGCTCCAATGAAACGGAGACTCTGCCCCACTTTGTCGGCGTATAAGAGGCCTCAATCTTCTTTCCACCGACGAGGTCTTGTGGAACAATGCCGTTCAAGATGCGCAAGTTTTCATCGTCTTCAAGAACTATCGTGTTCCGCAAGAAACGTATGCATTCTGCACCGGCGCGCGTTGCCGGCATATCGCCGATCACAGGAGCTAACGTTGAGCCATGGAGAGATTGTTCTTCCCCCCACGAGTAAAGCGGTGAGGCATGATTGAGAAAGCTCTTGAATGTGGTGACCGCCAATTCGGGCATCGCTGCCCAGAGAAACACTTGCGCAGCCGCTGCGGCAAACGCGGGTTCGAAGGCATCCTTGCCGGAGCTTCCTGTGCCGGCGGGAACACCATCTTTCAGTATTGCCTTCAAGAGGGCGAGCGTATCTACCGCAGAGTAATGAGAGCCCTTAAATACAAGACCCGGGAACAACGATTCGCACAAATAGATGAGAGCGGCCTGAGGTAGAGGTTTGGACTTTGATTCGCTCCATGCCGGATCATCTTTAAGATACATTGGGACATACGAAAACCCGTCAGGATGCTTGCGCTCTTCTTTTTTCATGTTCGTATTCAGCGCAAGAATCAGATCGACGTTGAATTGTTTAACCTCTTCGCGTTTAAGAAGAAACAACTTGTCGCTCGTTTGCCACGCGCGTTTCATCGCGATTGAGGCCCAGAGAGTATTCGTGAACTCTGCGCGAATCCCGTGGGCATCGTCTTCTACCGACCCACGCGGAAGGAGGCCGTATTTATCGTTCAACGTCCCTCCGTTTGGAGTTCGCAAACCGGCCAAATACAATGAGGCCTTTTGGGCATCGGGCCAGAGTTCGATAAAGGATTTCCAATCCTGGTTCAATTCCGCATGCCGAATAAGCGCATAAATTGCTGCGGCAGTTTCTTTGTAGTTGTGTTCGCCGCCCTTGCCGACGATTGCGCCATCGGAGTTTTGCAGGTCCCAGATCTGGTCGAGTCCCGCCTGCGCTTCCTTATCATACCCCGCAAACTTCAAGGCCTCGATAATGGCGACTGCAT
>DATGFY010000522.1:0-2607 GCA_035308785.1 Bacteroidota bacterium
CGGGTGCGGGCGATACGGCTGCGTTGAAACATACGTATCGGCTTCCGGTATCCGACGGACGGTGTTTGAATTGCTCTCAAAGCGGCTCGGCAAAAGCGAGTTGCGCCGCGTTGCCTACGATGATCTTACCGCAGAACGGATCTTTACCTTGGCCCAGCAGGGCGATGCCATCGCTCTCGAAGCATTTGCCATTACGGGTAAGCGTCTCGGCAAGTTGATTGCCAATACGGTTGCCGCCTATGAACCGGAAGCGGTCATTCTTTTTGGCGGGCTTTCAAACGCCGGCAAGATATTGATGGAGCCGATGCTGAAGAGCTACGAGGAATCGGTCCTGGGAATTTTTAAGGGAAAAGTAAAAATACGTATTTCGGGGCTAAACAATGGACGGGCCGCAGTTCTTGGCGCAAGCAGTCTTTTTGGAGACGATACGGACGAGATTTACACCGGAACGGGCCCGCACGAACCTGTATCAATTAACGATTCATCTTTGATTTCCTCATGATCGCAAGATCGCCATATCACCGGATACCCGGATAGGAGTTCACGGAAATGACCTTGAGAAGACTGTGTACTATACTTTCCCTGATCGTGCTGCTTGCAGCAATGTTGTTCGCCGCCCCGCCCACGGGCAAGATTACCGGAAAGATCACCGATAAAACCACGCATGAACCCCTCATCTTCGCCAACGTCCTCGTTGTTGGCACCATCCTCGGAAATTCTTCGGATGCTGATGGAAAATTTGAAATCCCCGGCGTACCTGAAGGCGAGTACTCAATACGAGTATCGTACGTCGGGTACAAAACACGCGTCGATAGTTCGATTCGCGTGAGCGCAGATCAAACCACCACACTCAATATTGAACTCGAAGCCGAAGCAGTCCAAAACGCTCCCGTCATTGTTACCGCGCAGGCCTCCGGCCAAAATCAAGCGATCAACCAGCAGTTATCTACCGTGGGTATCACGAACGTCGTTTCATCTGCACGGATACAAGAGCTGCCCGATGCCAACGCCGCGGAATCGGTCGGCCGGCTGCCGGGAGTATCGCTCCTTCGAAGCGGAGGCGAGGGAAATGAAGTCGTTATACGCGGACTCGAACCGAAATATAATGTCGTTACGATTGATGGCGTACGCATGGCTTCCTCGAATGCGAATGACCGGAGCGCCGACCTGAGCATGATTTCGCCCTATTCGCTGGATGGAATTGAAGTAATAAAGGTTGTCACCCCTGATTTAGACCCTGACGTGCTCGGCGGGACGGTGAATTTTAAGATGCACGAGGCAAAAGGGGAAGAGCCGGGGTTGCGGTTCAACCTCATCGGTCAGCAAGGGTACACAGGGCTTTCCGATGCGTACGAGAAATTCAGAAACTATAAGTATGTCGGCAGTCTCGAGGGAAGATTCTTCGATGACCACTCGCTTGGGCTGTTTGCACAAGCAGATATCGAACGGCGAAATCTCACCTCAAATGAATTCGGCGCCAACTATGCTTCGGCCAGTGGCAGCACAACGGCGTATCTAACCACGGGCCTGAACCTCAATGATGTCATCCGCGACCGGGCGCGCGATAACGCCACCGTCGTTGCAGATTACAAACTCCCCAATGGAAAACTTGTTCTTTCGAATTTTTTAAGTTCAGGGACAACCGAGGACCAAAACCGCGGAGAACTTTATGACCTGACCAACCTCGTGGATAATTATACGTTCGGGTACACCAAAAGCACGCTGAACCAGATTACGAATTCGTTAGAAACCGATTACAATCTCCCGATCTTCCACGCCGACATAAAGTTTTCGCACAGCTATTCCGAAACCAACGATCCCAACGATTGGACAATTGGATTCCACAATTCAGATCCGCACCTTGGGCCGTTCCAGCCCGAAGCAAATCTCGATCCCCATGCGATCCCACCGGCAGCGTTAGTGGATAGCGCCGCGAACCTGAACAGTGTTGTCCTCTCGAATAGCTTTGCCCGGGAACGCGCGCTGACTGCCTCTCTCGATCTGGATACGCGTCTCGACCTTACAGATTGGAATGCCAGTGCGGTATTTAAGTTTGGCGGCAAGTTTCGCCACCAAACGCGGTCGAACGAGCAGCAGCAATCGGGGGGCGACGGACCGGCAATATTAAGCGCCACCTATTTCGACGGCCTAATCACGAACCACTTCGGGCTGCCGTCGCAGTATGCCCAGAACACAAACATTCCGATCTCGCCGTTCCTCGATCCGAATTTCAGTTACGGAGATTTCCTCGGCGGGGATTACCAAATGGTTCTGCCCATGAATTATGATTACATGTCGCAGATGGCAAATCTCATCAGCACGAACGCGGCTAATATCAGCAGAAACGATTCAATTACATGGAACTGGAATAAGTTCAATGGGATTTCGTTCAACTACGACGGATATGAAAATCAAACCGGCGCGTATGGGATGACGACGATCGATCTCGGAACGGCGGTTACGTTGATACCAGGTATCCGGTATCAGGATGAGTACACATCATACACGGCGCCGCAGGGGATTGAGGATGCAAATTCGCAGCACGGCGGACCATACCGCCACTATGATACTACCGTCGTGGTCGATAATTCATACTGGCTGCCGGAT
>DATGFY010000523.1:0-5466 GCA_035308785.1 Bacteroidota bacterium
GCGGTAGGAGCGATCTCCTGCGCCACCGATGCGATCCGCGCCGCGCGAAACTGCACCTGCGAAAGAGGGATGACGCCAACAAAAGTATTGCCCGCGCTTTTTTGATACGCGATCTCCGCAGGGAATGCAACGCCGCCGTTCAGGCCCGCAATTTGATTATCAAACGTCGTCACCCCCCCGCGGTTGGAACTTGTCCCGCCGGCCTGCCAATCGACGAACCATCCGACAAGCAAGTTTTGCAGCGGAAGATGGTTTTCGCTAGTAATATCGAGCTGAACGATCATATAGCCGTCGTTGCCGCTCGCGCCGTACGTCGATGTGCGCTGGGTGGCGAGGATCTGCAATGGCTGCGAAGGGATGCCCGGCGGAGTATTCGCGCGGCTGTCGTCGAATGCAGTAATGTTCGCAGTCGAATCCGTGCCTGAGGCGAGGGGAACAATATCAGAACGCGTCGAAAAATTATGCTCGAGGTTATCCTCTTGAATGGAGAGAATATAGCGGGCGGCATCGGAAACGCGCGTGGTATCCACGCCGATCATGAGCGAACTTTCTTTCAACTGCTGGATGCCGAGCCATGAAAAGCCGGAATCCCCCGGCTGCACGAACCGCGCAGGCACGCCGATGTTGCCGATATCCGTAGATGCCGAGGTGAGCCGCGCTGTCGAAAGCGCGCGGAACGTATCGCCAAAGACGCTCGTGAGGTGCATTATGACGTTGAGAGAAGTGCCGCCGGGATCGAGGATCATCAATGTATCGGCATTGCCATAAAACAACTTTCCGGCAATGATATGCACTCCGCCGAAATACACTGAATCGATCGAGAAATTACCAAGACTATCGGTTACCGCGCTCTTGCCCTGACCATCGACGACAACCGAGATGTCCCGCCAATCGGATGTATCCGGTAACGACACAGTACCGGTAAGGTGGAAGGTAGGTGATTGGGAATAGGTATTGGCAGGAGCGATGAAAAGGATTATCGCGAAGGCAATCCTAAGTACATAGTCATTGCGAGGAGTCACGTCAACGAAGTTGACGGGACGACGCGGCAATCCCGGTGTCAGTATGCAAAGCCGACCGGGATTGCTTCGTTGCTTCTTTCGACTTCGTCGAAAGAGCGCCTCGCAATGACTAAAAAAATTACGCATCACATGCTCACCAGCTTTTCACCATCATCCAAAATCTTTTTCACCAAATCTTTGTTCACTGTTTCCGTGTAAATCCGAACGAGCGGTTCCGTCCCCGAAAAACGAATCAGGAGCCAACTCCCATCGCTCAGGATATACTTAAACCCGTCCGTCGTTTGGCTCTTGACCACATCGAGGCCCGCGATTGATTTCGGGTGGTTCGATTGCAACCGAGCGAGGATGCCGGGTTTCTTCGCGGCGTCCAATACCTTATCGATGCGGTCATAATAATGCGCGCCGACTTTTTCGAACAGCTTCTGGACGATCTGCGATGGCTTCATCTCCATCTTGCACATCATGTCGAGGAAGAAGAGTCCCGCAAGGATACCGTCGCGTTCAGGCACGTGCCCGCGGAATGCATATCCGCCGCTTTCCTCGCCGCCAATCATCGCATCGGTCTCCATCATTTTCGGAGCAACATATTTGAAACCGACTCCTGTTTCGTAGACCGGCACATTATAGAGCGCACCAAGTTTATCAAGCATCGATGTCGTTGAGAGCGTCTTCACAATCGGGCCGCGGAAGCCGCGGACTTCCAACAAGTACCACGCCAGCAGCGCGTACGCGCGGAGCTGATCGATATACTCTCCGTTCTCATCGCCGATGCCAACGCGGTCGGCGTCGCCATCGGTAATGATGACGACATTGGCGCCAAGCTCAACGCCTTTGTTCAATCCGGCGTCGATGTTCGGGTGGATCGGTTCCGGCCGCTGCATCTCCGGGAACGACGGATTCCGGACGTTGTGAATCTCAATCACTTCCGTTTTCGCGCCGCCGAGGAGCGATGGGAACCACCCCGCGCCGTTGCCCCACATGGGATCGACGAGGATCTTCAAGCCGGCCTGCCGTATTGGCTCTATATCGATCAGCTTATGTATCTGCTCGACATACTTTGCCGAGGCGTCGAAATTCTTGATAAATCCTTTGGCAGAGCCCTCTTCAAAGGTAATGCGTTTCACGGAATCGAGGGTGACGGGTATCAATTTCTCGATTTCTTTGAGGTCGTCGGGCGGAATTGCGCCGCCATTCTCATCCCGCACCTTGAAACCGTTATCCGTGGGCGGGTTATGGCTGGCGGTGATGTTGATGGCGCCGATGGCGTTCCGTTCGCGCACCGAAAAGGAAATCACCGGGGTTGGCACGCCGCCGCCGCAAAAATGGACGGGGATGTTGTTTCCCGCAAGCACTTCAGCACACGCCGAGGCGAAATGTTCGGAGCTGAAGCGTTTATCGCCACCGATGACGACGCCGCGTTTGCGCTGATCGGCAGAATATTTTTTGGTCAGGAAATCCGCAAATCCCTGCGCACAACGGCGGACGTTATCGAACGTGTAATCTTCGGCGATCTTGCCGCGCCAGCCGTCGGTGCCAAAAAGAATTTTATCTGATGCGTTTGCCATGAGAGAGATTATTCTTTGTTTATTTGAAATTCATTAATCCATAGTCATTGCGAGTCCGCCGTAGCGGACGAAGCATTGGCTACTAAAATTAGAACGCGCTCAAGCCCGGATAGATCGAATTCGAATCGAGCTCTTCTTCGATGCGGATGAGCTGATTGTATTTTGCGATGCGATCGGTGCGGCTTGCAGAACCGGTTTTGATCTGTCCCGCGTTCGTCGCAACGGCAATGTCCGCGATGGTGGTGTCTTCGGTTTCGCCGGAGCGGTGGCTTATCACTGTTGTGTAGCCCGCGCGCTTTGCCATTTCGATGCAATCGAGCGTCTCGGTGAGCGAGCCGATCTGGTTCACTTTGATTAATATCGAGTTGCCGATGCCCTTCTCGATTCCTTCAGCAAGGATTGCCGGATTCGTAACAAAGATATCGTCGCCGACAAGCTGAATCTTATCTCCAAGAGCTTCGGTGAGCATTTTCCATCCGTTCCAATCGTTCTCCGCGAGGCCATCCTCGATGGAGATGATGGGGTATTGCTTCACCCATTTTTCGTAAAACTTGATCATCTGCTCGGAGGTCTTGGAGGACTTGTCGGATTTCTTGAAGACGTATTTTCCTTTTTCGTAGAATTCGCTCGATGCGGGATCGAGGGCGAGGAAGATGTCCTTGCCAGGTTTCATGTGCGCCTTCTCGATCGCATCGAGGATTACTTCGATTGCTTCTTCGTTCGATTTCAAGCTGGGGGCAAATCCGCCCTCATCGCCAACAGCGGTGTTGAGTCCTTTTTTGTGCAGCACGGCTTTCAGCGAATGAAAGATTTCCGCGCCCATCCGCAGGGCTTCGGCAAAATTCTCCGCGTCAACGGGAACGATCATAAACTCCTGCAAGTCGACGTTATTATCGGCGTGTTTGCCGCCATTCAAAATATTCATCATCGGTACGGGCAGCACTTTTGCGTTGGGTCCGCCGAGGTAGCGGTAGAGCGGAAGTTTCAAACCGTTTGCCGCGGCCTTGGCAACGGCGAGAGAGACGCCGAGGATCGCGTTGGCGCCAAGCTTGCTCTTCGTCGGTGTTCCATCAAGTTCGATCATGAGCCGGTCGATGCCGCTCTGATCGGTGGCGTCAAATCCGATGATCTCATCGGCGATGACGTCATTCACATTCTCGACGGCTTTCAATACGCCTTTGCCGTTGTAACGCATCGCGTCGCCGTCGCGGAGTTCGAGCGCCTCGCGCTCGCCGGTGGATGCGCCGCTCGGCACTGCAGCCCGGCCCAGCGTACCGTCTTCAAGTAAAACGTCAACTTCAATAGTGGGATTGCCGCGGGAGTCGAGTATTTCGCGGGCAAAAACGTCTTCAATAGTAGTCATGGTAGTCTTTTTCGAAGGTGAGATATTGTTGAAATCGATAAAATATCGCGAAAAACGGAGTTAAATGCAAAGAACTTAGAAGCGTGAGAAGGTGAGATGTGAGAAGTGAGACGGGAAAAGAAAATTAGCCACTCTTGGAAGATAATGTTACGTCTTCGCTATGATACTTGAAATTACGTCTAGCACCTCCCTCGGCTTCAGCAGTTTCATGCACTCCATAAACCCATCGCCCGCGCGGTTGCAATCGTTGAGATGGCAGGGGTGGCAGGGGACGTCTTTGCGGAGCGCGATATGCTTTGCGTCGGCGGGATAGTAAGGAGGAACGTAGGGGAACCATGTCTCTTCTTCGCCGGACCCAAAGATGCCGATGGTGGGCGTGCCGACCGCGACGGAAATGTGCATCGGCCCGCAATCGTTGGTGACGAAGCAGTTGCAGCACGAAAGAATTGCGGCGAGCTGGCGAAGCGGCATCACCGGAAGAACGGTTGCATTCCCCACCGCAAGCTTGGAGACTTCGTTCACAACTTCCGCGTCTTTCGGCCCTTGTGTGATGACAACCTGGGCGCGGAGCTTGGCATTGAGGAGATCGATCAGTTCGGCAAAATATTCTTTGTTCCATTTTTTTGCATTCCACGTCGCGCCGGGATGGAGGGCAACAACAGGCCGTTCGAGATCGATGTCTTGCCATTTAAGGAATATCCGCGCGTCGCGTTTCTCCGCATCGGTCAAGACTATTTCGGTTTTCCACGTGGTTGGTTCCACACCGATCGGCTCGACGTACGCAAAATGGAATTTGATTGCGGATTTTGGTTTGCCGTCATCGGTGATGCGGTGGGTGTAGAGTTTGCCGCGGCCGCGCACTTCTTTGCCGATTCGGATTCGTGCGCCGCTTAAATAGGCAAGCATGGCGCTGCGCGGGTTGCAAAACAAATCGATGAAGACATCTGGTTTGAGCGAACGGAGTTTGAAGATCACGCGCGGCTGCTCGATGAGCGTCGCTTTATCGAAATCGAACGGAATGATTTCATCGAGGCAGGAGTTGTTCTCCAGAAGCGCGATCCCCTTTGCATCTCCGAGATAGGTAATGTGCGCATCGGGATACTTCTCCCGCACGGCTCTGAGTATCGGCGTCGTAAGGACGATATCGCCGATATACTTGAGCCGCGAAATGACGATGCGGGGTTTCGGAGGGAGTTGTAATTTCATCGATAACTAAAAAGGTATGTCATTCTGAGTTCCGTTCGCTTTTTGAACGGGACGAAGAATCTCCCACCCTTCGTATCCCACAACCGTCGGAGATTCTTCGCTTCGCTCAGAATGACAGATTCACAGATCTTGTTCATAACCCCATCCGTTCAGCGTTTTCTTCGTACCACTCGCACGCAGCGAGTTGGTCATCGATCCGTTCTGCGTACGCCTTGTTGGGATTGAAATTCAACGATGTCCAATAATGGGATCGTGCTTTTTGAAACTGTTTCAAATGGAAGTAGCACTCGCCGAGGAAATACTCTTTCCG
>DATGFY010000524.1:0-10655 GCA_035308785.1 Bacteroidota bacterium
AGTTCGTATTCGCCGAGCGCAAAATCCACCTCACCAAGATTGGCCAACGTGGTAACGATGCCCGTTTTGGAGTTTAACTGCGTGAAGATCTTCTTTGCGCTTTCATAGTACGATCGCGCGCCTTTGTGTTCCCCGAGGTTGTAATGCGCGATCCCGATGTTATTCAATGCCTGAGCGCGTTGCTGCTGCGTCCCAACTTCGGTAATCATACCAAGGGCATCTTCCCACTTTTCCAAGGCCTTCCGATGTTCCCTCATGGCGTTAAAGACGTTTCCGATGTTCGTTAGTTCGTCGATCATCTTCCGCCGGTTCTTCATATCCTGATAGATCTCAAATGCGGTCGTAAAGCATACCAGGGACTCGGAATATTCACCCTTGAGGAAACGCGCGATTCCAAGATCGGTTTCGACTAACGCCAGGAGAGTCTTATCGGGATTTCGGGCGGCAAGATGGCGTTGGCCGTCGCTCATCCGTATGGCCTCGTCGTATCGCCCTTCGTCGATCTTAAGAGATATGATCTCCTGCTGAATTTCAAACTGATCGTTCTCCGTCAACGTATATTTCAAGATTTCGGAGAAATTTTTCATCGCATTCGCATTCTCACCAAGACGCAGATAGGCCTTGCCGAGCGGCTTATGGACAACAATCCTCCGTAAATCTCCCTCGGGAATGAGTGCCAACATCTGCTCGTATGTCTCCACGCTTTCACGGTAAGCATCGTTTGCATCGTGGACCTGCGCAAGTTTCTGGAGGATCGAAAATCGCAGTTCGGGTGGTTCGCCATTTGACAGGGCATATGCGCGGCGAAACGATTCCGCAGCCTCACGAACCTTCTCTAAATGTGATGCACCATCTCCGGCGATAATATAAAGTTCCCGTGCTTTTGGACTGTTCTCACCCAATTCATTCTGTCTCGCCAGCTCTGCGATGAATGGCCAATTATCGCTATCAAAATGTGGATCCATCCGGCTAGAGATGAATGAGTGAAGCTTCGCTCGTTCCCCCTTCAAATCTTCGTATATCCTGTGTTTGATGCGTATATGGCGGATATAATACCGGTGATTGTCCTTTGTTGAAAGAATGAACCCCTCTTGTTCGAGACTTGTGAGAATTTGGATCAACTTGCCCTCGCCATACGGAACAAGATCTCGCAGGATTTCAAAGGTGGGCGGCATTTTGAAACACGAAAGGAGATCGATCAAAAGTCTTCGATGTTGCGACAACGCGAGGTATCGTTCGAAGAATAACTCCTCAAATGCCATTCCCAGAAAATCTTCTAAGCCGTCGGTCATTTCCGCAATCGCAGCCGGGTTATCAATCAATGCCAGCGGCAATGCGCGGATCATCGATTGGATGGCGCTTGAAAGTATCGATGGATTTCCTCCAAAAGTTGAGTACGTCGCGTGCCCCAAATCTGTCGATGCCGTTGCAGGACTGACATAATCGATGAGCATCTCTTGAAAATTTTGCTCGGTGAATTCACGAAGTTCTATGACACTCTTGACCTCCGCTCGGAGCGAAAACTCATTCAATTCTTCCGGCCGGATCGATCCAAATATTGCGCAGCGGGCATCAGTTTTGGAAGATAAGAGCGATCGGAGCAACGCCAAATCTTTTTTGCCGAGTGCATCTACATTATCAATCATGATAAATACGGTGCGATCGGAGAAGCACTTCAACAGCGCTTCGGCATGCTCGGAGGGTGAATACAAATCTTCTCCCTCTCGAACTTCTTCCACCATCCCAACCGCCAAGGAAACTTCATCTTCCAAGGTCCCATCGTTGGCCAGCGAGGGCTCAAATTTTACTACTGTTATCCCCTCTGTTCGAAGAATAGATGCCGCCTCTTCAATAAAGAGTGTCTTTCCCATCCCTCGAGAACCTACAAGAAGATTGAGTTCAGCGCGTGCTGGGGGTAGGGTTGTTATTTTCGAGATGAGAGCCTCAAGAGTCTTCAATTCTTCTTGACAATTGAGAAACCGTGGAGTTCCCGAAAGGTAGATGTATTCCTTTACTGCTTCTTCATATCCCGAATTCGCAAAACCGGAGGCAATTTCGAGAACGTCGAGGAATGGTTCTTTGGACTTCCGTTCATCGAGCCGCGCGAGGATTCCCCCAAGCACCTTTCCGCCCTCCGAAATACCTCGACCCGTCTGGAGTAAAGTTGAGAATGCTTTTCCCAACGAAAACATGTCGATGCTGCTTTGTTCAGTGAAACTCTTTTTTTCAGTTTTGTTCTCTTCAGTCGGGAGGAATTCGGGCGGCCGCCTTCCAATTCCCGTTAACACGCAAATGAATCCGCCTGAACCCCGGCGTACCAAAATATCATTCGAGTCGAACTTGCCGAAAGAGATGCTATGCCGGTGAAGTTGGCGTAAGGCCCCCAGAACTTGGATGAACGCCAATTCCGCGGAAGCATGACGTTGCGCAAGGTCCGAAATAGATTGCAACCATTCCCCCAGCTTCTGGCCATTGACGTGCTCTTCGATTACAAAAAACGATCCCGCATTAGCTTGCTCATCGCATTGCGTAATTTCTCCTAAATCCAAAATGCGTGCCAACGAAGGATGTAAGAGTTTCTTCAGGAGAGCATATCTCATCCGAATGTTTTTGCCATCTCCTGCATTTCTGTTGAAAGGCGGCATGATTCGGAGGATACAACGGTGCTGCCGGATTCTGTCGTTCGCAAGGAATGTAGCATTGCCCTCGCTTCCGCCGATCCGTTCAACTGTAATATATCTCCCGTTAACAATCATCCGGGATGCCGAAAATGTTTTTCCGAATAGGCGTTCGCCGCAATGATTATCCCTGTCAGGACAACCCCCGGCAGTACACTCATCCACCATGCCTGCGTAAGGTATGGCAACGACTCGTTAATCATATTTCCGAGACTCGGCGTAGGCGGTTGAATACCAACGCCAAGAAAGCTTAACGCGGCCTCTGCAAGAAGAACACTGCAGAACTGCAAGAGCGCCGCCGACCGAATGGTGGGATACAGGTTCGGCAAGATGTGCAATCGAACAATCTGATACGGGGTTTTGCCAAGCATCTTTGAAATGAAAATGTACTCGCGCGTTCGCGCGTTCAACGTTTCCGCTCGTACCACTCGGGCGATATTCATCCATCCGGTAAGCGCAAGTGTCGTAACAAGCAATAACGGAGAGTTGCCAAAGAAGGCAACCAACATCAGCAATAATATCAATGCTGGTACTGCCAGAAATACATCCGTCAATCTCATTAGCAATGCATCGGCGATCCGGCCACCCAAACCGGCTGTCAACCCAATCGCTACTCCGAGGAACAACGTCAAGGACACGGCCGCAGCGCCAATGACGAGTGACTCTCGGATAGCGTAGAGCAATCTGCTAAAGACATCCCGCCCGAGATCATCCGTGCCAAGGAGGAAGAAGCTTCGACTTGTCGAAACATTCAGTTCGGGAACTTCACGTTGAAAATCCGGCCCATACACCGCCGAATGTTGATGAACGATACGCTCGTTTATCGAACGGAGCAATCTTTCCACTCCTAAGTCGCCAGTCTCAATTGATGCAAGCTGAATTCTATTCCCCGTCAATGGAGGAAGTAATCTTGCGCTTGATAAATCTCCCTGCTCTGCAGGATTAAATGGCGCAAGGATCGGAATAATCAAGACAAACATAAAGAGCATCCGGAGGGGCAGCTGAAAACCTCCCGAGCGCGAACGATTGTTTTCCTCGGAGAGGCGGCCCGCGTTGAACAGCCGATAAAGTATCCAGGCCGCCGAGACGAGGAGTACAACAAATGCGCCTGCCGCTATCCAGTATGCTCCTATTCGCTCAATGCTCCCGAAAACATATCCGGCCGATCCTATGAATATGCAAACGACGCTTAATCCTATCGACTCGATAGCCCACACAATGAGTTGAAATCTCCATGTCGCAACTCCTACAACAACGAGTGCGAAGAATATTTTCCCCACGTTCCTCATGCCAGCCTCACTCGAGGGTCGATGAATCCATGCGCAACATCCGCCAACAAATTTCCAACGATCACTACGGCTCCTGCAAATATCGTGCAGCCCATAATCAACGGATAATCCCGCGTCAGAATCGCCGTCATAGCTAATCTTCCCATACCGGGGAGGGCAAAGACCGTTTCGGTTACCACAACTCCGGCCAACAAGGCGCCAATCTCTGTCCCCAAGACAGCGATAACTGCCCCCACTGCATTCGGCAATTCATAACTCAAGAAAATTGTCTTCGGGGAAACTCCCCGACTCCTTGCGAATAAAACATATTCTTCTCCCCGAACCGTGATAAGAGAATCACGGAAATACCTTGCGATCGCGCCTGCGCCGGGTACCGCGAGGGTAAGCCAGGGCAAACCGAGATGCCAGATACGATCTGCAAGCGATTCGAGCGTGGAATTTCCACCTCCGTTTATGGATTGCAGTTGGGATGAAGGGAACAAACCAAGGCCATACGAAAAAACTGAGAGCAGCATGATCCCCAGCCAAAAGGCAGGCACCGTATAGATGACAAGCGAAACCGTGGAAAGAACTCTATCGATGGTGCCGCTACGAAAACGAGCGGCTGCAGTTCCGATCGCGAGTCCAATTATTAACTCCAAAACGATCGCCCCTCCTGCAAGAGAAAATGTGCATGGAAGCACATCGAGAATCGCCTCTTTAACCGGGCGCTGCTGCCGAACCGAATAACCAAAATCGCCGGTTACTACTTGCCCGATCCACCGTGCGTACCGGGTCAGCAACGGCTGATCCAGCCCCATTTCATGGCGAAGTTGGAAAATCGTTGATGCAGACATGGTGACACCGCCTGAAAGCATCACGGGATCTCCCGGTGCCGCATAGCCGATGAAGAACACCAGCGTTGTTAGGAGAAATAGGATTATCAAACCCGTCCCAATGCGTCCTGCGAGAAACGTCATCATCGCGGAGCCTCCTCCCAATCGGCGGCATTATATGTTATACCTAGCGCATCGATATTGGCATGATGGATACGGTTGTTGGCAGCTACAAGATCGGTTTGCCAGTACAAAAATGTGCACGGCTGCTCGTGTTCAATGATGCGTTGGAATTCTTTCCACTGCGGGGCATAATCTGTTTCTTGCGATACCTGCCGCGCACCGGCAAGAATCTCGTCGATTCGTATATTCTGGAACGAGGGGATGTTAAATCTGGATTTCTGCAGATCTCCTCCCCAGAGTTCATCGAGCTGCATTTGCAATGGTACATTGAATCCGGCGATGCATGCATCGAAATTCTTGTCCATTATCGCTCCCCAAAAGGCGCCGCGTTCCTGTTGCTCGATCTTCATATCGACCGATATTGCTTTAAGTTGCTCTTGCACGATTGCGGCGATCTGAGCACGCACTTGGTTCCCCGATGGAATCTTCAGAACGAACGAAAATTTCTTGCCGTCTTTGTCCAAGATGCCGTCGCCATCGGTATCTTTCCACCCTGCCGCCGCGAATAGTTTTTTCGCAGAATCGGGATTGTACGAAAGCGGCCGGATCGAATCGTTGTAAGCCCACCGGAACATCGGCGATATAGGCGAGAACGCCACACGCCCGTACGATCTAAAAAATGCATCGATAATCTGCTTTCGATTGATCGCCATCGTCAGTGCCTGACGAATCTTCTTGTTTCCAAACAACTTATTCGGAATAATATGCTTGCCTTTCGATTTCGCGTACTCTATACCATCGATATTATTCCAATTGATTGCGTCATAGAACCGTGGTCCGAGACGATAGATCTGAACCGCTACCTTGTCCCGGATTAACGCGTCAGCATCGGCGATTTCAATATAAGGTAGCACATCGATCTCGCCTGATCGGATTTGCGCGAGCCGCTGATAATAATCGGGAATAATGCGAAAGATGATTTGGGAATATCTGCCCGGATGAGGCAACGTGCTTTCGGTGTTCGGCGTTAGAATAATGTCTTGGAGCGGTTTCCATTCCTTGACATTGAACGGGCCGGCGCCGACGGGAATTCGCAACGAAGAATCCTGATGGATCTTATTGCGTTCGATTTTTTCATAGAGGTGCGATGGTAAGAGCGGCAAGCCAGCATCGAATAACTCTCCGGCATACAGATGGTCGAAGTGAAATATTACGGTTGAATCGTCCTTCACCTCGATAGATTTCCGCACATCCGGAATCGTTCCGGACTTGAGGAACGCGCTTGCCGCATCCTGACGCACGCTTCCGACTGATGTATCTGCATACATGATGTATGAATACTGCACGTCTTCGGCATTAACTGCCGATCCGTCTGCCCACCGAGCCCCGCTTCGAAGATGGAAGAGGATATCTTTTCCCGAGTTCAGAAATTCCCACGAGCGCGCAAGGGAAGGAATTTGCGTTATTGCTCCTCGTGAGGAGTCAAAAGTTGTGCGCGTCATGGATGGAAAGACAAGGTCGATGATATCGCTGGCATTCGCGTCTTCGGCATACAAAGGGTTAAACGTATCAACATCTCCCTCGATGCCCACCACGACATAATCTTTAGCGGCCGAAGACCGCTTCCGCGAACAACCGTTGTACAACAGCAGTATACCGAACATGAGGCAAATCGCAAAGGCGACCCACCACCTTACGGAATGGTGTGTGATATGATTAGTCATCACTTTTTGTTCGGTTTTGCTACAAATATCCCGTAAATTGATTGAAGAAATTTACCGAAAAGGTTGTATATTATCAATCAATAGTGTAATATTTTGTTACATATTCAAACTACGATGTTTATCTGAAATTCGCAAATTTTTTTGGATTTGCGTCACATTAAAAATAGTTAAGTATAATGTTATTAAGCGTTAACGAGTTATCGGTTTTTTCGTCCGATGATGTTTTGTTACTCTCACGGGTGTCTTTTGACATGGAGGCACGCGAGATTATGGCGATTGTAGGTGAGAGCGGCGGCGGCAAGACAACTCTCCTCCGTTCTCTTGCCCCACTGTATCCACCTTTTTCGGGTGTCCGCATCACCGGAACTGTTAGATTCATGGATCGGAATACTCTTGAAATGAGTGAACAGGATCTCACCGAGATGCGGAAAAATTCGTTGCGCCATATCTTTCAAGAGCCCGGCCGGGCATTCAATCCGGTGATGAAAATCGCGTCACAATTCAAAAATGAGATCAGTTCTGCGAACAGGAATAACCTCACCCAGAAGCTAACCGATGCCGGCATCGACGACCCCAGACGGATTCTCGATTCCTATCCTCATCAGTTAAGCGTTGGGACGCTTCAACGTGTCATGCTCGCGATGGCCTTGATTTCTTCTCCAAAACTCATCCTTGCGGACGAGCCCACAAGCGCCGTTGATGCCGACCTGAGGGATCGGATGATGGAGACTCTGCTCGCAGCATGCCGTAAACATGGTATCGCATTAATATTTACCACTCACGATCTTCAAATTGCACGCAAATATTCCGATCGCATTGTGATGTTATTTAAAGGACAAATTGTTGAGGAAGGCCCAACATCACAAATCATAGATCAACCCCTCCACCCATATTCACAACTTTTGATCGATTCATTCCTTAGATCGGATGGAATTTCTCTTAAACGCGATTTCGTACTATTGGATAACCCTCGCGTCGGAGTTTCGAAGGGATGCTCTTTTGCCTTCGCTTGTCCGAAAGTGCAGCCTAGTTGTACCGCCACTGAACCCGAATTGATCCCAGTCGATTCCCGCCGATCCGTCCGATGCCCCTACTGGAACTCGTAAATCTCTCTCTTGGATATACTACCGGGCGGTCATTTCGGAAAGAGTTCAAGACCGTCCTTCGAGACATAAGCCTTTCGATTGAACACTCTGAAATAGTCGCCCTTGTTGGATCGAGCGGAAGCGGGAAGTCTTCACTTGCACGGGTAATCGCAGGACTTGAACAGCCATCGAGCGGCGTGATTTCGTTTTCAGATCTTAATATTTATCCCGAAATAACGAACCGCAAGAAGATCGGCACGGCGATCCAATTGCTATTTCAAAACTATTCTGCCTCCCTCGATCAATCGATGACCGTTCAATCCATCCTATCAGAACCATTCCCGGAGTTTCGAAGCCCTGGCGCCGTTCTTTCTGCCTCTAACCTGGGTAAAATGAAAGGCGCTTTGCACTCAGTGCGATTAGGAGATGATTGTATGAATCGATTCCCTCGCGAACTGAGTGGAGGCCAAAGGCAAAGAGTAGCACTCGCTCGCGCCCTCGTTGTTTCGCCTCAACTTCTGATATTGGATGAGCCTACTTCTGCCTTGGATGGGATTACGATGATTCAAATTCTCGATTTGATTGCAGAAGTGCAGAAAAACACAGGAGTTGCGGTCATTTTCATCACCCACGATTTGGCAGCCGCAAATTCGGTTTGTTCTCGAATTCTTCTCCTTCGAGATGGAGCAATACAAACTGCGTGAACAGATCGAATTATCGTTCTAACAGCCGTTTTGTTTTCATTTTCCTATTACCTATATTTTTTATTGAGATTGTTGATCGAAACAACCCCCTAATCCCGCAATAAATTTTATGAAAGGATAACCTATGCAGAAAAGATTTTTAATGATGGTCGTCGCGATTCTCGTGGTTTGCGCTTTTGCGTTCGCTCAGGACAGCACGAGCTCTATGGGCGGCAGTAAGATGAAATCGATGTCGAAGAGCAAAGCCAAGACAACGAAAATGTCCGGCTATCTCGTCGATGCTTCGTGCGCTAAGGATATGGCAATGAATGCCGATAGCTCAATGATCAAAGCCGAAAAGCACACAAAGAAATGTGCCCTCATGGATATGTGCGTGGCAAGCGGTTACGGTATGATGTCCGGCGGCAAGTGGTACAAATTTGATGCAAAGGGCGATGCCAAAGCGCAGGCCGTGATTGAAAAATCCACCAAGAAGAACGGCATTATGGCGCAGGTCACTGGGACGATGACCGGAGACACCTTCACCGTTGTCTCGATCAAAGAAACCACGGAAAAGAAACCGACCACCAAGAAAAGTTCAATGTAATTTGTTTTTCCCTCGCCTCCCTTCGCTTATGCGGAGGGAGGGTGTAGGGTTATCTCTCCTCTAGCTTTCCTCCGGTTCCACTTTCAAATCGTTCATCTCGTCACTTTTGTCGCCTTCTCTCGTACACTCCAACAACAATGTTTGGATGTGTAGAGCATACTCCCTAAATTAAGGCAAAAGCTAAAACCTCATCTTGCGATATTCTGCGCTATCCGTTCTCTTTGTAATACTTGTACACGGCGTCATCCTCGCTCAACCTTCCTCCATAGTGAACGGTACAGTAAGCGACGCACACTCAGGTGAACCGCTGCCCTCTGCTAACATCCGCATCATGGGAACGAATCGGGGGACAGTGACAAACCCGGGTGGTGAATTTACGCTTCCCATCGATTCCGGCGCTCAAAGAATCATTGTCAGCTATATCTCCTACCAGCCGGAAACACTCACAGTAGATTTGAAATTGTCTTCTGTTCTTACCGTAAAATTGCAACCATCCCCTATCATCGTGCCGGAAGTTCTCATCCTCGGCGAGGATCCTGCCCTAGAGATAATCCGCAAGGCAATTGCGCACAAGCATTCGTGGATGGAAAAACTTAAAACCTATAGTTTCGATGCGTTTACAAGACAGGTATTGTGGAGCGATACCTCCATCGCGGGCATTACGGAATCGTACTCGACCGGCTATATGCGGACGGGCGATACACTGCGTGAAATCATTCGGCAACGGCGTCAGACGCGCAATATACCCGAATCCGATAATCTCGCAGCTGTGCAACGCATAGTTAATTTTAATGAAGACGAGATTCGTTTATTTTCGTTCCACGTTAATGGCCGTCAATCAGCATATAAGTTCGTCGGTCCCACTGCCCCCGATGCACTCGATAATTATGATTACACACTACTGGGGACCTCGGTAACTAATGGCATCGAAACCTATCGCATCCGAATGACGCCGAAATCGCGCATCAAGCCGTTATTCGATGGCACAATAGTCATCGCAAACGAAACATTCGCGATCATCGGTGTCGACGTAAAGACCAATGAAACATTGAGCATCCCGTTCGTTAAGGACGTGGATCTGCATTACCAACAAGAGTTCGCTCTGTACGATTCGTGCTTCTGGATGCCCGCGGATATCCACATTGATGGCGGTTTCTCAATAGGCGTTGTCGGGCTATCGTTGCCCCGCATTGGGATTAACCTCATTTCATCGATATACGATTACCGCATAAATCCCGATCTGCCTGACAGCGTTTTCAAGAGGCCCCATCTTGATATCGATAGCAGCTCCATGAAGATGGACTCTCTTTTTTGGAAGACGCATGACGTATTGCCGTTAACCCACGAACAAGCCCATGCTTATGCGTCATTAGACACCGGTGATACGATCGATAAACAATTCAAGCCCAAGGGCGCGCTCGCATCGTTCGGGGACAATAACAATACCGGTTCCCTTCTCGACTACCTGGACACACGATACGATCGAGTCGAAGGATTCTATGTTGGCGGAAAGATCGATCTCAACAAACTCACTGGATATGCAAAGCTTGAAGCCGGATTAGGAAGGGCTCTCGCCGGGAAATGGACGGAATATTATTCCCGCGTAACTGCGTTTCCATTCAATCATAACCATTTGGATTTCGGTGGTGAG
>DATGFY010000525.1:0-5052 GCA_035308785.1 Bacteroidota bacterium
CAGGGTTAGGAGTTAAACCCCTTTTGAAATAACCAATAACCCCGCCAAAAAGACGGCGGGCAAGCAAGCACCAATAACCAAACAAAACCCAACTTCCAATTTCAAATGAATACTAGTCATCCGTATGGGCAAGAAGGTTGGTAAGAAAGACATATCTGTTTTTCTCATCAAGGAGCAAACAGGTGCGTATGGTATTGACTCTCCCTTTTACATCGCAAAGGCAGCTTCGATCTAGAGAACCGAACTTATCGGTTTGCCAAGGCAGTAGTCTTGTTTTGCAAGAAACTGCCAAATAATCTCTCAAATCTCGAGTACTCAAAACAGGTGTTGCGCTCCTCTGGATCCGTTGGTGCAAACTACATCGAGGCAAATGAATCATTGAGTAAGAAAGATTTTCTCTTGAGGATTCGTATTTGCAGGAAGGAAGTTAAAGAGAGTAGGTATTGGTTGCAATTACTTCTCGAAACGAACTCTGAATGGATTTCATGCGGAATTAAGGTCCTTCGTGCAGGAATCTGATGAACTTAGAAGAATATTTACCGCAATCATCGATAAGGTTGGCGGAACTCGTTCACCGACTTCTTAAAGCGTACATTCGGTATTTAGCATTTGCTAATTGATTGGTTATTGGTGCTTGGTCATTGGTTATTCTAGTTTGAAATGAACAAAACTCAACATATTAAGATTCTCCCTCCTTCCCTAGCCGGAAAGATTGCCGCCGGGGAGGTTGTACAGCGTCCGGCATCGGTGGTGAAGGAATTGGTGGAGAACTCACTCGATGCGGGAGCAAGTTCGATCACGGTCATCATCGAAGACGCCGGGCGGGCGTTGATTCAGGTGGTTGACGATGGTGTAGGGATGAGTGCAGAGGATGCCGCGCTTGCATTTGAACGTCATGCGACGAGCAAGATTGCTTCGTATGAGGATTTAGAGAATATTCTCACGTTTGGATTCCGTGGAGAGGCGCTGGCATCGGTCGCGGCAGTGGCGCATGTCGAAATGCGGACGAGGGCAAGAAGTGCGGAAGTAGGTACACGCGTTCGCATCGAGGGCGGCATCCTAATTGAGATCGCAGAAGAGGCACATTCCCAAGGGACGTCCATTTCTGTAAGAAATCTCTTCTTTAATACTCCGGGCCGAAGGAGCTTTCTTAAATCGAATGCTACAGAGTTTAAGCATTTGTTCGATGCAGTACAGCGGATTGCCCTCTCCCATCCCGAGGTTGCTTTCAAAGTAATCAGCAATAACGATTCCGTCTTGAATGTCAAGAAATCGACGCTTGCGGAACGGTTGAAGGAAATGTTTGGGGAGAAGGCGGCAAAATCAGTTTTTTATTTTGAACATCGGGGCGAGATGGCATCGTGTTCCGGATTTCTTGGCAAACCTGATTATTCGCGAAAAACCAGCTCAGAGCAATATCTTTATCTGAATGGCAGAACCATCCATAGCCGCAACCTTGGCCATGCGGTGTATAACGCCTACGAGCGGATGTTGGAAAAAGGCAGCTTTCCATTTTTTGTGCTGTTCCTGAATATCGATCCGAAAAAGGTGGATGTCAATGTTCACCCTTCTAAAATGGAAGTGAAGTTTGCCGATGAGCAGGGGATGTACCGGTTAGTGATGACGGCAGTGCGGAACGCCCTGGGTTCTCAGAATCTGATTCCTGATATCGGCATGAGGGAACAGGCCACCGAAGACGGCGGAATGCATCTGCGGTTCTTCAGGAAAGAAGAAGCAGAGGGCGCGAGGCCAAAAGATTGGCGGGAATACACATCGATACCTGCGAAGCCAGCGGAGAGCAATGCATCTCTTCGGAGAACGGATATTGCGGGGGCAAATCGATCGGTCGGGAGCTTGCCTGAAGATTTTCTTGAAAGTCTCGTTCCGGAAAAGGCCGTATCGGCGCAAACTTCGTTGCCGGTCACTGAAGGTTTCTCGCGATTCTGGCAGTTCCAGAATAAATACATTCTCATTCCGATCAATGATGCGCTTATGCTTGTCGATCAGCACGCGGCGCATGAGCGGGTATTGTACGAAAAGACTATCGAGCGCTTCGAAAATTCTCATAAGCAATCGCAGCATCTTTTATTTCCCTTGACTATTGAAGTCAATGCGGGTGATGCAGCACTCATCCGTGAAATCTTGCCGTTCCTTGAGGGTCTCGGATTTCAATTGAAGCTGTTCGGTTCTAAGACAGTCGTCATCGATGGAATACCTGTCGATGTGAAACCACGAGATGAGGAAACGATTCTCAGCCGGGTCCTCGATTTATATAAAGAGACGGCGGAAAACGGCGGAGTGAAATTGGAACCGCGCGAGCGGCTCGCGATTTCCTATTCATGCCGCGCCGCGGTGAAAGCGGGGGATCCTCTTTCTGATCCCGAGATACGTTCGCTATTGGACCAATTGTTTGCAACAAAATTGCCATATACATGCCCGCACGGAAGACCGGTAATTATTAATTTGTCACTTTCAGAGTTGGATAGGAGGTTTGGGCGTAGCCCAAAGGGGTGATGCCAACTTTGGAATTGGGGGAGTGTATCACTTTGAACGAAAAGGCGCTGGATTCCCGCCAGAAACATGCGGGAATGACACAGTAGATTTAAGTTGAGGCATTACCGTAATTTGATTTTACTTTGCAAAAAGGTTACTTTGCTCCAATGTCTAAAGGCGACACGAAATCAACCATTCCACTATCGTATTAAGGCGAACATATGGATCAATCAAAAGTAGATTTATTCATGATGACCTATTCGAAGTATTTCGAAGGGCATCACCTCATGGCGATTCGCGATCAACTTCTTAAGCTCGATGATTCGAAGATGATTCAGATCCAATCGGTGAATATGAAAGACCCCACCATGGTATTGATCGTTTCGATTATCGGCGGGCATTTCGGCATCGATCGGTTTATCATCGGCGATACGGGAGTCGGCGTGGCCAAGCTCTTGACCTGCGGCGGCTTAGGAATCTGGACCATCGTCGATTGGTTCATGATCATGGGCCGGACGCGCCAGGTAAATATGGAGCGCATCCAGATGTACATGCACTGATGCCGCGGAATCGACTTTATACATATCTCCTGTTCTTCACCCTTTCCGGTTGGCTCTGGCTTGGGTGGAATGTGGCGGATCAATCTGTTCACGGAGAAACGCCGACGGTATGCTTGTTCAAAGCGATTACGGGACTTCCATGTCCGTCGTGCGGGGCTACTCGCGCAATACTTTTGTTGCTGCACGGCAATTTCCGCGATTCGATGATGATGAATCCGCTGGGAATCATCCTGCTACTCGGATTGATTATTCTTCTGTTATGGTTAATCGCCGATATGCTTCGGAGGAGTGATTCGTTCTATCGGTCGTACCGTAAGACGGAGAATATGCTTGCTCATAACTATCGGCTTTCGGTTCCGCTGGTGTTCCTGGTGCTATCGAATTGGATATGGAACATTGTGAAAGGATTGTAGCGTGGCGTTTTCCTATTCGCCGGATGAATACGAATCTGAACGCGCTTCGAACAGCTACCTGATGTCGATGGTGGCAATTATGGCCGGGCTTCCGCTGCCGATCGTAAACCTGCTTGCCACCGCGATCTTTTATTTCGGAAACCGGAAGGCCTCGACATTTGTGCGATGGCACTGCACACAGGCGCTGCTTATACAGGCGCTCACGCTGGTCATGAATGCCGCGGGGTTGTATTGGACTCTTTCGATCATCTTCGGCGACAACACGATCACGAACGGTTACATCAGTTATCTCATCACGATTGTTTCCTTTAATATTATCGAATTCATTGCAACGATCTACACGGCGATGCAGACAAGGAAAGGGAAACATGTCGAGTGGTGGTTTTTTGGTACGCTGACCAATGAGATCATGGGTTCCTTGGTGCGTTAGTGCCGCGGCGCAATCGTGATTTATTAAGTTGAACTTTTCCTAACAAAATTGGCAACGGTCATCTTGTTCGTTCGTGAGTAAAGCCCTTCTTCAATTTCTTGCTCTTGCGGGGTGTTTTTTTGCGTTGTGGTACTCACTTTCCCGTTTCGATTTTGTCAAGAAGTTTCATGTCGAGGAGGTGACCCGTGAAGAAGAGCACAAACTTGGCGATGTTGTTCTCGAAGCGGCATGCTCCGGCCATGAAGAAATCCGCTCGGATACGGTCCTCGATTGCTTGAATTCTATCAAGCACCGACTCTGCGCCGCCAATGGCATTGCAGACTCGACGATCAAGATCCATCTTATCAAGGACGATGACATTAACGCGTTCTCCCTTCCCGATAACCATCTTCTCATCTATTCCGGCCTGATCGATTACTGTAAGTCGCCCGAAGAGCTTGCAGGGGTGATGGCGCACGAGATCGGTCATATTGAAGCAAAACACGTGATGAAGAAATTAGTGAAAGACGTCGGCCTAGCGATGCTGGCCACCCTAGCCGGAGGTCAGGCGGGCGGAGAAATCGCACGGCAGGTAGCGCAAACGTTGTCTTCGACTGCCTTCGATCGCGAGCAAGAAAGCGAAGCCGATGCCGCCGCAGTGCATATCCTTGCCAAGGCGAACATCGACCCCCGCTGCCTGGCTGATTTCTTGTTTCGTTTATCCCAAGAGAAAGCTGACATGCCGAAAAGTTTCGAGTTGATCAGCGACCACCCGAATTCCAAGGACCGTTCGGCGGAGATATTGGAATTGAGGAAGAAAGAACATTATGCGGCCCAGCAAGTGCTTAATGATGATGAATGGAAGACGCTAAAAGGGGACGCCGAATCAGTTGATTTGCCCCGGTGAGAATCGTAACGAAGGAAAGTGCAAATCGGTAAAAATTTCTCTTGGTTGTTATATTAAGGAAGTGTATATACCTACTAGGTGTTGGGTGATAGGTGTTAGGGAAAAGATTAGGGAATCCGTGGGTGGAGGAGAAATTTCGAAAATGCTCAGGAACGTGAAGCCGCAAGTGCGTACAGCGGATACATTTACAGAAGATATGACCAAAACGACATCAAAAACCCCCTATTTTTTACATACTTTTTCACGACTAACATTTAGATATTACAGAGG
>DATGFY010000526.1:0-5075 GCA_035308785.1 Bacteroidota bacterium
CTTGTTAATCGTTAACCTCGAACAACGTGGAATACTTCATCTTCCCGCCGACAATCAGATCTTCCAGCTTGCCGATAAGCTGGGTTGTAAGCTCATCCTGTTCGTCTTCGAGGCTGTCGTATTCTTCCATCGAAGAACACGTATAAATCTCCGAGAAGCTATTCTTCTTGTTCTTGTCCTCGTAGATGGCGTAATTCTTGCCTTTCTGGCCTGAAAGGTGCGACTGCATATCCTTTGCAAGCGACAGATAATCGGCCCGCTTTTCGGGTTTTACTTCGTACGATATGGTAAAAACAATTTTTCCCATCAAATTTTCCTATAATCCGAATAATTAAACTGTTATGAATATACGAAAAAAAACTTTAAAATCCCGCTTTTCGTATCTCTTCGTCCGTCATTCCGAAATAATGTCCGACTTCGTGGATTAACACCTCTCGTACCTTCTTTCGCAACTGAGAATCGGAGCCGGCTACGGCTTCAATATTCTTCTGGTACAGGGAAATCTTGTCGGGAGCCGCGGGATACATTCCATACCATGTTCCCCGCTTCGTCAGGGGTATTCCCTGATACAAACCGAGGAGATCGTGCCTCGAACGGAGCCCCATTGACTTGGCAAGTTCGTCCGACGGATAATCCTCTACAACAACTCCAACGTTCTCGATCGCATCTTTGAATTGATCCGGTAGGTCCTCGAAAGCATCTTCAACAAGACGCTCAAAATCCTTCCTTTCCACACGTTATAGCTTTTTGAGAAAGAAAAAAATACCAATACAGGCAGCGGCAAAAACTGCGAGTGAACTCAATCCGATCCTGAGTACCTTCCCCATTCCTGCTCCCAATACCGTCCGCAATCCGATGAAAAAAAGCAGAATCGCCCATAACCCGCAAGCGCCATCGAGAATGGCGATGATGACAAATGAGGTCGGATGGAGAAGATAGGGAGAAGGCGCCGACGTAAACAAGTAGATCCCAAACGTCATTAACTCAATGGGCAAAATCGTAATTGCCGAAATCACAACGGGAATCATGGAATAGGCGGATAGGGCAAATACAGTTCGGAATGGGAGCTGTTCTTTTGCCATTTCGAGCAGACTCCATGTAATCGCAGAGCTAAGCAAGACAAATATTACACCGAGCAATGGACCCATCGCGAGGCCGGCGCCCATAATTGCAATAAGCTGATCCGAGTAATCGCCCGCCTTGAAAAGCCAACACAGTGTAAATGCGAGGCCGATTCCCGCAACACAACTTAGAAATATGGAGTAATTCTTATGTTTTGAAACTGCAATCCAATGAAAAGCAGTCCTGGGCGATTCGATGATACTCCATGCGGTATCGAAGAGATCAAGGTTTTCGATCTTCCGCTGCAGGTAAGCTCCGCATTTAGCGCACGTTACATGGAGATGGTTATTTTCTGCGCCGCAGACAGGGCAAAGAAGGACGTTTGCTGGATTAATCACAGAAGCCGGAATGGTAGCTCATGACCTGTGTACGTCAAAGCGGTACTGGGTGTTACGCAAATCATGCGATTTGTTCGAACTGAGCCGTAAAATGTCTGAGAACAGGCGCTTCCTTGACGATCTTCATCCCCCTCAGCGATTTCCGGTTCTTGAAGACCTCGATGACCGATTCGATGACATAATCGATGTGGCTCTGCGTATAAACCCGCCGTGGAATGGCAAGCCGTACGAGTTCCATCCTTGAAGGGTCATCGCGGCCATCGCCGCCGAACATCACGCTGCCGATTTCAACCGAACGAATACCCCCTTCCAGGAACAGTTCGCAAACGATTGCTTGACCGGGGAACTGCTTGGGCGGGATGTGGGGCGCGAATCGCTTCGCATCGAGATAAATTGCATGTCCGCCCGGCGGCATAAGGATTGGTACTCCTTCTGCTACGAGCTTTTCTCCGAGATACTCCACCGATCGCAGGCGGTAGGTAAGGTAATTCTCATCTAATACTTCAATCAACCCTTGCGCCATGGCTTCGAGGTCGCGGCCTGCAAGCCCGCCGTAGGTTGGGAAGCCTTCGGTTACGATAAGAATATTTCGGGCCCGGTATGCAAGATCGGCATCGTTTACTCCCAGAAATCCGCCCATATTCACCAGTGCGTCCTTCTTGGCGCTCATTGTACAGCCATCTGCATACGAAAACATTTCTTGAGCGATCTTCTTTGCGGAGACGTTTGCAAATCCCGGTTCTCGCATCTTGATAAAGAACGCATTCTCCGCAAATCTACAAGCATCGAGAAATAAGGGAATACCGTACCGGGCGGCTACCTCTTTCGTTGCACGGATATTCGCCATCGATACCGGCTGCCCGCCGCCGGCATTGTTCGTTACGGTTAACATGATGAGTGGAATATTGGACGCGCCGGTTTCGACGATAAATCGTTCAAGGGCAACGGTATCCATGTTCCCCTTGAAATCGGCAATTGCCGATGGGTCCCGCCCTATCGCAACAGGAAGATCGACTGCTACCGCGCCGGAACCTTCAACATTCGCCCGCGTCGTATCAAAATGCGTGTTATTCGGAATGAACTTCCCTGCTTCACCTATAGCCGAGAACAAGATTTTTTCAGCCGCCCGGCCCTGATGTGTGGGAATAATGCAATCAAAACCGGTAAGTTCCTTCGCAACCGCCTCGAATCGGAAAAAGCTCCGTGCACCGGCGTACGATTCATCACCATCCATGATTCCGGCCCACTGCTTTGCGCTCATCGCCGAAGTACCGCTATCGGTAAGCAGATCTATCAAAACGTCTTCCGCACGGATCATGAACGGATTATAGCCGGCGTGGCGGAGAATGAGTTCCCGCTCCTCCCTATTCGTAAAGCGAATCGGTTCGACGCTCTTGATCTTGAACGGCTCGATGATCGTTTTCATCACGCTTACTCGGCGCTGTAGGAGATTAACGAATGGACATCGTAACCCTTCAGCCGGTCGCGGCCATGCAAAAACGCCAATTCAATGATAAATACAAGCCCGATGATCTCTCCACCGAGCATTTTAACAAGCTTAGTGGTTGCCTCGCTCGTGCCGCCGGTCGCAAGAACATCATCGACAATCAGAACCTTTTCGCCTTTGGCGATGGCATCAGAGTGCATTTCCAAGGCATCAGTGCCGTATTCCAACTGATATTCACATCTCACCTTTTCCGCCGGAAGCTTATTCGGTTTTCGCACCGGGACAAACCCGCAACCTAACCGGCATGCCAACGGACTACCGAAGATGAACCCTCGAGATTCAACGCCCACAACCTTGTCCACTCCCACTGATTTGTAAAGGTCGGCACAGTAATCAATCGTTTCGCTAAATGCGACCTTGTCCTTGAGGAGGGTCGTAATGTCCCGAAAGACAATTCCCTTCTTTGGAAAATCAGGTACACTGCGTATTAACGATTTTAGCTTTTCTTCATTTATTGCTACCACTTAAGGCTCTCCTTATTAAGAAATGATTCAACACCCTTCTTGAAATCCGGCGTCTTCCGCGCTATGGCGTTCATGCTCACCGCAAAATCCACTGCCTCGCGGTATCCCATTCCGGATATCCTGTGGAGCAGATCTTTCGTCAGCATAATCGATGATGGGCTAGTAGTAGAGGCAAGATCAGAAGCAAATTTCGTTACCTCGCTTGAGAGGTCTTTATCAGGCACAATTCGGCTGGCAAGTCCATACAAAAGTGCCTTTTTCGCATCGGCGGTCTCTCCTTGAAGTACAAATTCTCTCGCTCTGCCTTCCCCCATCCGACGGATGAGGAAAAGCATGATGACCGCAGGCACGAAACCGAGCCGGACCTCAGGAACACCGAACCGCGCCGAGGTTTCTGCCGCAAACACAAAATCGCAGGCGGCTGCGAGCCCGCATCCGCCGCCCATCGCGGGACCGTTGACCATGGCAATAACAGGCTTTCGAAGCCCTTGAATCAGATGCAGCAACCTCATCAATTCATTGGCATCATGGACATTATCTTCATGCGTTTTAGAGATGGATTGCTCCAACTCCTGAATGTCCATCCCGCCGCAGAATGCGCTCCCGGTGCCGGTGAGAACGACTATCCTTACTGCTTCATCCTTCCCCGCGTTTGAAATTGCTTCCTGTAGTTCACGGATCAACGCAGAATTGAGTACGTTTCTCCGGTCAGGTCGATTTATTGAGATCGAGGCAATCCGGTCCTTTACCGTCACCAGTAGAGTTGAGGGCATATTCAGATCTTAACGGCCTTGAAAGATTGCATGTAAGTTCAAACAAGCCAACGGATTGGCAATTATCATTCAGGTTTTAGATAGTTCTTTAAAAGATCCTTCTTCAGGTACTCAAACGCTTCTTCCGGGGTATCCGCGAATCGGAATAGGTTCATATCGTCCTCGCTGATGACGCGGTACTTTATCAGGCTATCAAAGTTCACTATTTCGGTCCAGTATTTCTTGCTATATAGGACGATTGGGACGTGCCGGCGGACTTTTCGAGTCTGGACGAGGGTTAGGATCTCCATCAGCTCGTCCATCGTTCCAAATCCTCCCGGAAACATGATTAGTGCTTGAGCAATATACATGAACCAGAATTTCCTCATAAAAAAGTAGTGAAACTCGAAGTTCAGCTCCGGGGGAACATAGGGGTTCACATATTGCTCCATTGGGAGGCTGATATTCAACCCGATGGTCTTACCCCCCGCCTGGGTCGCTCCCCTGTTAGCCGCTTCCATAATACCCGGACCGCCGCCAGAGCAAACGACTAGGTGATCGCCCTTGTGAAGGGACAAAGCCCATTCCGTTAGAAGGAAAGCCAGAGTCGAGGCATCTTCATAAAATCCGGACATCTCTAAATCGACTTGAGCATCCGCAAGTTGCTTCTTAGCATTGTCGCTTAACTTCTTATCAGACTTATACTTATCCTCAATTGCTTTAAGTTGTTTCAAGGCCTGCGGCCGGGGAACGAACCTCGCAGAGCCGAAGAACACTATCGTGTCCTTAATATTCTGATCACGAAACCTCCTGTTGGGCTCGAGGAATTCCGCAAGGATTCGTAATGATATGGCATCAGGGCTGGTGAGAAATTCCAAGTTCTTATAGGCCT
>DATGFY010000527.1:0-2675 GCA_035308785.1 Bacteroidota bacterium
ATATTACCATTCACATCTATGAGCGTAATAAGTTTGTTCTTGGCAATATCGATATCAAAGGAAATACAAAGACTAGAGATTTCGTGATCCGCCGAGAGCTTTACACGCGGCCGGGCGATTATTTCAGCAGATCAGCCATCATACGTTCTTTACGGCAGCTTTCGCAATTGAATTATTTTAATCCCGAGAAGCTGAAGCCCGAACCGAAACCGAGGGATGACAACAAGACGGTTGATATCACCTACGAAGTTGAAGAAAAGTCGAGCGACAATGTCAACGCCTCGGTCGGATACAGCCAGGCATTCGGTGTGACAGGCGCGCTTGGGTTTACGATTAGCAACTTTTCGATTGCACAACCGCTCCAAGGTGGGGCAGGGCAGATATTGGATTTCCAATGGCAATTCGGTGAGGGCCAGCGATTCCGAACGTTTTCACTCGGATTTACCGAACCATGGTTGTACGGAACCCCGACAACGCTTGGCGTTAACTTGTTCGATACGCGGCAGCAATACATTTATGATATTGAACAGACCGGCGCTTCGATAAGACTCGGGAGAGGCCATATCAAATTTCTTGACGACTTGATGCGTGTTGATTACACCTTTAACTTTCAACACAACAATGTCATTAACAACGGCGGGCTGATCTATTACCGAGTCGGAGTGACGACGCAGTTCAGCATTACTCAAACGATTTCGCGCAACAGCACCGATAGCCCGATTTTCCCGACCACGGGGTCAAACGTGTTTCTCTCTACGGAAATGTCCGGCGGTCCGCTTCTCCCGGGCAACGTCGGTTACCATAAATGGACGCTCGGTTCCGATTGGTACACCTCGCTCGGCAGCAGCCGGCTCGTTCTCTATGAATCCAGCTCGTTTGGGTACATCGATGCTTTTAACAGCGATACGTTGATTCCGCCTATCGATTTCTTCTACATGGGCGGGACCGGGCTCGGCTATATCAATACGATTCCTTTGCGCGGATACGACGATCGTTCGATTGGCCCGCGCGATCAGAATGGCAATCAGCTTCCGGCGAGAGTCGAGGAGAAACATACCGTCGAGTTGCGCTTCGCGATCACCATGAGTCCAATCCCGATATTCGTTCTGGCGTTCGCGGAAGCCGGCAATCTTTACCCTGACTTCACGCAGGCGGATTTTTTCAAGCTCGACCGTTCCTATGGATTGGGCGCTCGATTGCAGATTCAACCGATTGGTGTTGTTGGGTTCGATTATGGATACGGTGTTGATCCGATTTATCCGAACTTAACCACACCGTCCGGTTGGCATTTCCATTTCCAGTTCGGCAAGGGATTCTAAGAATCGGCGCACTGTGTCCGCCTAGACTACATTGTGGACAGTCCCAAGGATTGAAAAAGTTTATCCAATGAAAATACTCACCAACTATACGAGGATGCTGTGAACAGATTACTGAGAACGTTTGTCGTATGCGCGGCGATTGCATTGTTGTGTTCCCTCTCGCTCGCCCAAGGCCTGAAGATCGGATATGTAAATTCTGCGAAGATTTTACAGGAGTTTCCGGAAGCACAGGACGCGCAGAAGAAGATCGATGCGCAGGGCAAGGCGTGGCAGGATTCGCTCGAACAAATGAGCAACGACCTCCAACGCGATTTTGAAGCATTTCAGAAAAAACAGGCGACCCTGAACGATGCGGCGAAGCATGACCAGCAGACAATGCTTGCGCAGGAAGAACAGCGCGGCCAGCAGTTCCGGACAGAGAAGTTCGGACAGGATGGCGCGTTAGCGCGTCTCACCGATTCGTTGCTGACGCCGATTAAGAAGAAGATCATGAAAGTCATCGAGACGGTCGCCAAATCGGAGAAACTCACATTTGTGTTTGATCGCAACGATCAGATCTTAGTGCTCCTCTACGGCGATGCGAAATTCGATTACACGCATGTCGTAATCGACCGCCTCACACGAGGGCAATAAATTATCACATTCATCGAGGTAGATACAATGAAACGCATTCTCTTTGTGTTCGGAGTAATGTTCCTCCCGGCGCTCATGTTCGCTCAATCGAAGATCGGGTGGATCAATTCCCAAGCCGTCATGGATAAACTCCCCGAGGCGCAAGACGCGCAACACCAACTGGATAACACCGTTGCCGATTGGCAAAACGAACTCGCCAAAATGCAAAACGATTGGCAGAAAAAATACGACGAATACGACAAGAAGAAGTTGATTCTTACCGATGCTCAGCGTGCCGATGCAGAGAAAGAACTTCAGACCCTCGATAAAGGGATCGCCGATTACCGCGCGAAGAAGTTCGGGCAGAATGGCGAACTTTTCCAGAAGCAGGAAGAGTTGATGAAACCGGTGCAGAATAAGATCTTCAAGGTTCTCAAAGATCTTGCGATCGAAGACAACTTCGATTATGTGTTCGACAAGAGCAGCGAGACATTGCTGATGTATTCGAACGATAAGTACGATTTGACGCAGAAGGTTCTCGACCGCATGCTTAAGTTCGGCAAATAGCCATGACCGTCCGCGAGATAGCTGCGCTCGTCGGCGGAGAAGTTGTCGGCGATGCGAACCTTTCCATCACGCGCGTTGCCGAGATCGAAAATGCCGTTGCGGGGGATATTAGTTTTCTCGCCAATCCAAAATATGCCAAATTTGCGGCAACAACCGGTGCATCCGCGCTGCTTCTTT
>DATGFY010000528.1:0-4779 GCA_035308785.1 Bacteroidota bacterium
CGCCGCCGCGCTCCACGACAACAATATCGCCGACGTGAATGTTCAATTTCTGGATATACTCTTCATTATAGAGCGAGGCATGCGTAACAGTCGTACCGCCGATAAACACCGGCTCTAGATCGGCCACCGGGGTGACTGTTCCCACCCTGCCCACCTGCAAACGGATTCCTGCAAGCCTTGTTTCGGCCTTGCGCGAAGCAAATTTTGCGGCAATCGCCCAGCGGGGACTCTTTGCAATCGCGCCGAGTTCCTCGCGCTGTTTGAACGAATCGATCTTTGCGACAATGCCGTCGATTTCGAACGGCAGCGTTTCGCGCTTCTCCTCCCACCCTTTCCAAAACTCGATTACCTCGTCGATTGAGCTAACCCGTTTGATATACGGATTCGTCGCGAAACCTGCCTCCTTCAGCTTGAGCAGCGAATCAGTATGGCTGTCGCCGGTTATTCCTTCGCCTAAGAATTGATAGGCGAAAAATCTCAGCGGCCGAGTTGCGACAATCTTGGAATCCTGCAATCTGAGCGTTCCGGCAACGAAATTGCGCGGATTGACGAACATTTTTTCGCCTTGCCGCTCCTGCTCTTCATTGATCTTGTCGAAATCTTTCTTGAACATGATTACTTCGCCGCGAACTTCGCAATCGGAAAGTTTTTTGGAGGCGATATGCAGCGGGATCGAGCGGATGGTCTTTACGTTGTTGGTGATATCATCGCCCTGCGTGCCGTCGCCGCGGGAAATACCCTGCACCATGATGCCGTTTTCGTAGCGCACGGCGAGCGAAACGCCGTCGAATTTCAACTCACAGGCATACTTATATTTCTCATCGGGGATCAGCGATTGCACGCGCCGGTCGAATTCGCGGATCTCGTCTTCTGAATACGTGTTCGAAAGACTCAGCATCGGCGTAGAATGTGGAACGGTGGGAAACGTCTTCGTGGGTTCGCCCCCAACGCGGTGCGTGGGAGAATCGGGTGTTACGAGCGCGGGGTATTCAGCTTCGAGCGCCTGCAGATCGCGCATCAGTTTATCGTACTGCTCGTCGGCGATGGTGGGCGCGGCCTCGACGTAGTAGCGATAATCGTGCTTGCGAATCTCTTCGCGCAGCTTTTCAATTTTCTTAATTGCCGCCGGAGGAGCTGGGGATACTTTCGGCATTTACACGGTTATGGAAAGGAATTCCTTTTTACCGGCTGTGCGGTTTGTTTGGTGAATTTCGGCAAGGCATGTTTGCCCGCTTCGGTTGCGCTGAGGTTCGCGGCGCGTATGGAATCAAGACTGCCGGATGCTTTCTTCACGGCAATTTTCACGGGCGGTTTCTGCATTGTATCGAGCGTGATCCACGAGAGATCGATGTTCGATAACGGCTTGCGGATTTTCCCGAGCGCGCCGACACTCTTGCCGTTCAACTTAAATGTCATCGCCGAGCCGTTGCCTAACGATAATACGAAATAATCTTTCGCTTTCCAATGCATCACGAAACCCGGTGCGAATGTGTATTCCTGCGCAGGATTCGTATCGCGCACGATGCGCACCCACACGGTATCCGTCGCTGTGCCTTCGAGCAGCAGACTATCGCGGTCTTTGCCGGTGCGGACAACGAGCGAGGACTCCGGGAGCGCAATCGGCTGTGCATGCGGGTTCCGGTTGAGGTCGTGTTCGCGGGCTACTTCGGTGAAGGGCGTCTCCTGCACTGCGTCCGAGGGGCGTTCGCTGCGAATCCATTGAATCAGCGCGGCGAGACAAACGATCGCGACCATCGTCAGCGCAGCGAGGATCAAGAGCGGATTGCCGACAACCCGCGAACCGCCCGTGGGAGCATTTGTGTTCTCGGCCGCAGTTTGTCTCGGCACCGGCGCAAGCACCGATTGAATCGCACGCATGACGGTTTGCCCTACGGCAGGTTCGTGCAGCAATGCCTCAGGATCGATGCCGACTTCTCTTGCATACGAAACCGTGAACGCCTTGATATAGGTTTGCGGCAAGTCAGAAAGCAGACTTTCTTCTATCTGCTGCAAGAACTTCTTATTGATTCTTGTCGCCGCAGCAATATCATCGATTGTGCGGCCCCGTTCCTCGCGGGCTTTTTTTAATATTTCGCCAATACTGCTCATACAAAAACCTTACAAAACAATCGTGAAAATCCTATTATCTCTCATCCGGCGCGGGATTAGCGGGGGGCCATACAATTAAAAAAGTTACCAAGAACGGGGAGTAAATGCAAGTCTTTTTGCGATATAACGGTTGCATATCACAAGTTAACTGAGGATTGACATTCCAACCCCGTATTTGTACCTTTTAATGTAAGGAGGGTTTGTGAGGTTTGGCATTCCAGTATATGAAATTGGTCGCGACGCTATGAGGCTCATCGCAGTATGACGTCGAATCGTTACATATATTCATTCCTACTGATTGCGCTTACAGCGAGTGTGTCGATCGCAGGCGCCCATCTATCTATCCGCACGAATGATAGTTCCGAAATTAAAGGCGATTTACTTCTTATCACCGATAGCGTGCTGGTTATTACCCGCCTTTTTAATGCTCGAGAGGATTTCGTTGAACAACATCTCAAAGAGATTGAGGTCGTTCGGTTGGACAAAATTACCGCAATTAAACTATGCGGCAGATCATTTACCTCAGATGGCCTCCTCCTCGGTGCTGCTGCAGGATTGGCGGTGGGAACGCTCTTAGATTACGAACCGCACGGCATCAGTCGGTACGATGTAAACACTGACCCGGTCGGGCCCGGTGCAATTGCAATAGTATACTGCGGCTTGGGAGGTATGGCAATCGGCGCCTTCCTCGGCGCTGAGGAAGTAACGCATGATGAAGAGTTAGACTTGAACGATCCTGTGACGCGAAGGAATCTCATCGATATGGCCCGCTACCGCAATGAGCCGCCGGAGTGGCTGAAGAAGTTGATGCAGGAGTAAATCTGCCCTTCCCGAATCCTTTTGCCTGGAATCCACGTTCTTTTCTATCTACGGAAAAAAGACCCTGGATTCCCGATAGAAACATTCCGCCAAAAAGACGGCGGACAAGTCGGGAATGACACTTTTGGGGAGGCGCGCTATCCCGTGGGAATGACACCCAGGAGGAATTGTAGGGATGCCGGAGGCATCCAACATTTATAGCCCGCCCAATCCAAGATAATATCCGACGCCGGAGGCGTCGAACAAGAAAAATCGTACGATGCCTTCGGCATCGGCGGGAGCGGCTCCGGGAGGATTTCTATAAACGTTCCATCCCTTCGGGATGGTAAAGCAAACATTTTCCTTCCATAGAAGAAACGACGCCCCCTTCCGAACGCTGGCCGGGCAAGCTGGATTCCCGATAGAATCCGCGAATCCGCCAAACGCGGAGACGGCCTGGGCCGGAAGGACAGAAATAAGCAGCATAGGGTATTTAAGATTTGACTTTGTCATCTATATTGCGTATATTGTATTAGCACCGCTCATACGAAGGCGAAACAGACCGCGGCGTTGCTTGAAGGGAGTTCAAAATCGAACAAACATGTGGGTAAAAATCCTAAAAACTACACAAAAACACCCCCAATTTTGCACGAATTTTCGCAGGTAAAAAATTATTTATACAGAAGTTATGCTTAAGAAAATAAAAAAATTTATGCTGCGAAAAGAATGGTGTACGGGAAAAGCAGAAAAGAGAACGAACGATGCTGTCCGCCGCGGCGGACCGATAGAAACATTCCTCCTGCGGCGGACAAGTCGGGAATGACACGTAAGGGGATGTACTTGAATCCGAGAGCCACCAGAAAAGTTAACCGTCAACTGTTCACTGTCCCCCGTTCACGGTTCACTAAAAGCTACCCCGCCTGCTCCGTATGATGTATCTTCCCCAAATCGATCCGCAGTATTCCGTCTGTTGAGGGCTTGAACACATCGGCGAAGCGCGCGCCCCAAACGACTTCGTGCGGCTTGTACGATGTCCGCGCATGCACCGACTGCGCGAATGTTTCATCGGTTCCGGTGAGCAAGACTAAAAACTCTGCGTCCGACGCCTCCAACTGTTCCTTTGTCACGTTGTACAGCGGGCTCGTCTCATCGATCGGATGAACCACCACCCAATGCAGGGGCAAGAACACTACCGAGCGGCGCTCAAGCGCGAGAATGTAGAATTTCCGGATCTTGATGCCATCGATTACTTCGATACGGCTGAACGTGACCGACGCCTCGACTTGAATTAACTCGTTGCTGCGCTCGTTCGCAAGGCGGAATTCGAACGCGGTAATGCCTTTGTAGGGCGCAATGACTGCGTTGTGCGAAAAGACGATCTTCGCGTACGGGCGCGAGAAGCGCGCGAAGAGAATTCCGGTTGCCAGAGCAAATCCCAGCAGCCCCGCAAGCGCCTCGACCGCAACGACGATATTTGCGGCGAGGCCGTTTGGACTCATCGAACCGTAGCCGATGGTCGAAAGCGTTTGCACGCTAAAGAAGAACGTCTCGAACAGCCGCGCGAACGCGGTTTGACCCTCGGCCCCTTTCAGCGCATCCGGCCCGCAGGCAAAATACGCAAGCGCAAAGAAGACATTAATGACGAGATAAAAGAAAAGAATCACCGCATTGAACCGCCACCAGCTCATGGTGATCATCGAGTGGTACGGGTTGATGGAACGGAGAAACGGCAGTCCCATCCGCTGCACGTTGAAACTGCCGTCGCGGTTGAGGAAGCGCGTATGCTCCTGCGAGGTGACGCGCGACCCTAGCCCTAAATCTTTATTGATATCGTCTTCGAGTTGAAATTTTGCCATAATGCATTGTCCGGTG
>DATGFY010000529.1:0-3430 GCA_035308785.1 Bacteroidota bacterium
CGGTGAACTGGTAGCAGATGGCGCGCTCTAGGCCGGTCAGCGTCCACGGCAGGTACATCGCGCCATCGGGAAGAGCGGAATGGATAACGCCGAAGAATGAGAGGCCGCCGAGAATCGCAAGATAGATCATGGTTTTCTTGAAATTCCGGTCGATGAGCTCGGCCAGAAATCCTCCCCACAGCATCCCTGTCAGAATAAACCCATTGCCGAATGCGACCGTTACAAGCAATTCCGGAAACGCTTTCCCCGGCAGCGTCATCAATCTCGAGAATGCCTCAGGCGCAACGAAATCCGGGTTGCCGAATTTAATCGAAAGCAGGCGCGCAACGGTGGGGAAGAACGCAAACGCCACCGCCCACGTGTGTTTTGCCGGCACGACACGGAATGACTGCGAAATAATGTCCATCCCAACGAACAATAAAATCGGCGCAAGCGCTGCGCGGGGGATCAGTTCGACGAAGAACGAGACGAACCCGAAAATCCCGCCCAGTCCGATCATCACGCCTGTCAGCACAACATATCCGGCGCGGCAGCCCATCCGTTTATATGCGGGATGGCCGATGTACGGAGTGGATTGCGCAACCCCGCCGCAAATTCCGGCGACGAGCGTAGCAATCGCCTCGGTAAAAAGAATCCAGCGCGTATCGTACTCGTCTCCGGCGACGCGGGCGCTTTCATTCACGTTGATGCCGCCGACGATCGTGAGAATCGCGAACGGAATTGCCAGCGGGAGATACTTCAGAGCGGGACCGATGCCTTGAATGAAACCAAGAGAAGGCAGCGGGAGGCCAAAATGCCATACGAACGGCGGAGGCGGCGCGTACGTGCCACCCGCCCATCCAAGCGGTCCGAGAATATAATAGAGCGCTGTTCCGGCAACGACACCCGCCAGCACGCCCGGAATTCTCCACGGCAACTGAATGCGGGCGACGAGCGCATAAAAGATAATGCCGAGAGAGACTAGGCCGACGATCGGCATGCTGAGGATATCGACGAATGGAATAAAACCGATGAGCGCTAATCCGATCCCTGCGAGAGAGCCGAGAAGTCCTGCCTGCGGCACAATCCGCTGAATCCAATTTCCCAAAAATGAAAAGATGACTTTCACGATGCCGATCATGACCATCGTTGCCATGCCGAGGTACCAGGTCATCATCGCGGCGTCGTGTTCCGCCATGCCGTCGGCTTTCATTCCAGCGAACGCCGGACCCAGCACCACAAGGGCAATGCCGATGGTAGAGGGGGTATCGAGGCCGAGCGGCATTGCCGTGACATTTGCCCTGCCGGTTTTCTTGGCCAAGCGAAACGCCATCCACGTATAGACCAGATCGCCGAACAACACGCCAAACGCCGTGCCCGGGAACATCTTCGAATAGATGATATCCGCGGGATACTTAAAAACAAAAATCAGGATTCCGGCGAGGAAGGAGAGAACGGTGAGGTTATCGAACGCGAGAGAGAAAAAACCGTTGAGATCGTCGAGGACGAACCAGCGGTACTTGGTGCTCGAGGTTTCCATCAATAGTAGATCAGAAACTAATGGGTGTCATTCTGAACGAAGCGGAGCGAAGTGAAGAATCTCCGCAGATTGTCTGGCGCAGGATATAGGTAAAGCCTATCACTTTTTCCCGAGTTTCTTTACCAACTCTTTAATGATGTTCGTCATTTTCGCTTCACCGCGGGAGGCAACTTCGACGTTGTGTTCGTGCGTAGCGGGCGCGAGCGAATCGGGGAAGCATTCGTTCGTAATGATCGACATGCCGAACACATCCATCCCCATGTGAACGGCAGCAATCGTTTCGGGAATCGTTGACATTCCAGTGGCGTCTCCGCCGATGGTGCGGAGGAAGCGGTACTCGGCGCCCGTTTCGAGCGTAGGCCCGAGATTGCCGACGAGAACGCCCTGGCGGACGGGAATTTTCAGTTTTCGCGCGATCTCTTCCGCTTGATCGCGGAGGCGTTTGGTGTACGGCTCGGACATATCGGGAAATCGATCGCCGAGGAAGTCTGCGTTGCGGCCCACAAGAGGGCTGTTCGCCATCAGATTAATGTGATCGGTGATGATCATGATATCGCCGGCGTGGAACTGCGGATTCAAGCCGCCGGCGGCATTGGTAAGGAGAAGCGTTCGCGCGCCGAGGCCGCCCTTAGATCCCATCACACGGATAGGGAAGACGACATCCTGAAACGAGTACCCTTCGTAGCGGTGAAACCGTCCCTGCATCACGACGACGCTTCGTCCGCTTAACGTGCCGAGAATGAGGTTGCCGGAATGCGATTGAACGGTCGAGACGGGAAAATGCGGAATCGATTTATACGGAATGGTGACGCGGTCTTTGACGTTCGCAACCAGTCCGCCCAAGCCGGTACCGAGCACAATCGCCGCTTCGGGAACGATTTTGGTGCGTTTGCGGATGGACGCAACGGCATCGCCGATGCGCTGCTGCAGGTCGGTCATCTTACGATTTCGAGTTATCCAGCCGGTAGATATCGCGGAGGGTGCGGCACTTCTGGGCGATATCGAGGCCGTAGCCGATGACGAAATCGCTGGGGATGTTGAAGCCGACATACTTGAGATACTTTCTCCGTTTGGTATTTTCGTGCTTGTAGAGCAGCGAAACGACGCATTGGGAGCGAACCTTCAGTTTGCGCAAGGCCTTTTCGAGATAATCCAGCGTGTTGCCGGAATCGACGATGTCTTCAACGACAATGACGTCGCGGTGGCGGAGGACGCGGGGGAGCGGGCTTTTCAATTTTACTTTGCCGCTGGAATGTTTCTTGCTGCCGTAGCTCGAAAGCGAAAGGAATGCGACCTCGCTCTCGATGCTAAGATTGCGCAAGAGATCTCCATAGAAAAAAACCGCCCCGTTGAGGATACAGAGCATGATGGGGGTGGTACGGCGGTAATCTTTGCTGATGGTCCGGGCGAGCGCGCGGATCCGTTTTTGAATCTGCTGTTCAGTGAGGAGGACGGTGAAGACGTCGTTGCCGACTTTTACTTTTTTCTTAGCCATGACTCAAGGTTTTCTAAAGATACTAATAATAATTGATTTTCGGCGCGCCCCGGAGGGGCTTAGTCATTGCGAGGCGTCCCGTCAACGAAGTTGGCGGGATAACGAAGCAATCCCGGTGCAGTTTGCAAGTACCGAGATCAAACGTAACTCGTGCCGAACTCTCCCCCGTCCCCCTCTCTTGAAAAGCGAGGGGGTGAGATTTTTTTAAAAAACAGTGCCGTTTCCATGTGCTTCTGGCGATGATCTTGTGCCTTTGATTCCTACTTTATCTCTTCGCTAAACGTCAGCTTATTCCCGAACGGATCATCCACCATAAACCAGATGGTGTTCCATTCGGAGGTTTGGATGCCGGGCCGGTTGTACTTGTATTTCTTGGCGAGCAGTTTCGCGTGATATTCTTTCACATCTGTGAAATC
>DATGFY010000530.1:0-1587 GCA_035308785.1 Bacteroidota bacterium
CGCTGCTGATCGCATGCCGCGATTCCGGCATCGATATCGCCCGAGGTTAACGCGCGCTGAACATTTTTCAAGAAGGTTGGGAGCGATCCTCTGCCCTGTGCTTTGCGGAGCGATAAGACGCGCTCGACGACAAATGTGATAACCATGATCGAAAGCGTAAGCAGGATCGGCACGATGATACCGCCCGTGTACACCTGACCCATCAAGTTCGTCGGCTTCTCGCGGCCTGCGCCATCGGAGAAGTTCGCGGGGCTGCCCAGCACGAACAGGAAGATGGCAATCGCGATCGCAAGCGAGGCGACCACAAGAATTACGACAAAGGTAGATTGTTTCATTCTATTGACTCCTTCAAAGGATTAGTGATGTGATTATTTACTTAGAACCTTCTTTCACGAAACTATCGATAGCGTCGTCCACGTTGTCATAGACTTCGAAGATATCGCTCAGTTTCGTTACGACCAAAAGATTTTGCACGTTATTGCTCAAGCCGGCAAGTTTCACCGAACCGCCGTTCTTGGAGTAGTTGGTGTGCGCCGAAATAATTGCGCCGAGGCCGGAGCTATTCACATAGTTGACCTTGGCAAGGTTAACGACCATGCACTTGTTCCCCTGCTCGATAAAATCGGTGACCGAGGCGCGGAACGTGTCCGTATCGGAATCTCCCACAAGAGATCCCTTAATATCGATGACGGCGACTTTGCCGTTGAATTCCGTTCGTGCTTTAACTGACATGTCTTCCCCATCAATTGGTTGTTTGTATTCGGTCCGAAAACGGGGACCCGTAAAATGGATTTCACCAATTAAGGTGCAAGTATCATGCCATGCGGGTCGCCAAATCTCCTATCAATGGAACATTATTAGGCCTATTATTCGTTGCTCCCGTTTGTCCATATTGCAAAATGCAAGGCAAAATCGATGTGAATTGGGTATTATGGATAAGTTATTTTATTATTAAGAATTTAGGGGTGTTGCAGGATGCAACGAAAATGGAGGGGATTTTCGGAGGGATTGGGGTGAAATCTCACATCCCGAACTTCTTACGCTTGCGCCAGAGGGTGGCGGGATCGATGCCAAGGACGCGGGAGGCCTCTTCGAGATCGGCAGCGGCGTGGAGTACGCGGGCGATGTGCTGGCGCTCCATTTCTTCGAGCGAAAGCAAGCCACTGAGTTTCTCATCTTGCTGGCGAAGCTCGGCGGGCAAATGACCGGGAAGGATCGGGCCGGATTGGGCGAGGATGACGGCGCGTTCGATGACGTTTTCGAGTTCCCGGATGTTGCCGGGCCAACGGTACGAGGTCAACAACTTCGTCGCTTCGGGAGAAATTTCGCGGTTGGGCTGCGCGGGTGAAAGTTTTTGCAAGAAATGATGAACCAATAATAAAATATCTACAGGGCGCTCACGCAATGGCGGCAGCACGATGCGGACGGCATTGAGACGATAGAACAAATCTTCGCGGAATGTGCCATCGTGCAATGTGTCTTCCAACTTTCGGTTGGTTGCGGCGATTACGCGGACATCGACTTTGCGGGTGACGTTTTCACCGACGCGTTCAAATTCGCGGTGCTGAAGAAAGCGCAACAACTTCA
>DATGFY010000531.1:0-4869 GCA_035308785.1 Bacteroidota bacterium
CGACCTGAAAACCGATCGCCTTATCAGTTCGCTCGAAGTAACCTGCCAAAATGAATCGTGTGGAAAGCCGTTTAGAATTGTTGGTGACTGGATAAATCCCTCCTATGAAATGCTAATATATGATTGTTATCATTTGATCCAAGAAAAGCGATACTGTTATTCTATTCTGAACTTGGCCCAATCCTTCGAGGTTTTTTTTAGCACATATTTGCGTGTCGAGCTATTATATAAGCCGTTTAGACGAGAGAGAGAGGCATTTCATCAAGATTCCAACAGAGATCGTTCCGACCCGCAAATTCAATTCAATGCTCTTTCGAACCTCCTCTTCGACAAAACAAAACTCTATTCCTACTCGAAGATGCGCAACATCTTTGTAAATCTGATCCTGTCTCGTGAAACCATTCCAAACTTCGAAACGTCAGAAAAAATTATTTCAAAAATTAGCTCCCTCGCAAAGAGCGAGGTGGCGGACGAAGAAATAGATCGGTTTGATTCGAATCGAATCGGTGGACTTCTGAAAAGATTAAGAGAGCCAAATGTGATTGAGCTGAGAAATAAGGTGGTGCATAAGTACGCCTATAGACCGACACTTAAAGAGGTTGAAGACTCACTTGCCGAGACCCAAGATATCGTTCGCCCTTTGGGCACTCTCCTCCTTATTTATGGTGACAATATAGTTCAGTATCTTAACTCAAGCCTATCTATCTAGCAACCGGATGCTTGCATTCCTTCCTTCCGTAACTTATCTTTGTCTCATACCCGGTTATGAACGTGAAGCAATAGAGGAGAAGAGGGTATGAATAGGATTTCCATTGTTCTACTCGCGATGGCAGCTTTTTCGTGCAAGAATAATTCTTCGGTGATTTCGGCGGGATCGCAGGGAGTGATAGTCGCACATGTATATTGGGGCTCGCAGGGTGTCGGGGGAATCAAAACCGACGTTCTTGAAATCAATCAGACAAAATACACCGATACTTCGGGCCATGCGACGTATTTCGTTGCACCTGGGACGTACATAGTGCAGTTTTATGGGATTCAACACGCTGGCCCATCGATTGCAGTGGTTAATGATACGGTGATTGTGAACGAGGGAGTGACCGACACTCTCAACATGCCTGATTGTTTGCCGTGCGTTTCTGCAAACCGTTAGAATAAGACGGCATCAAATTCGAAAATCGGCAATCAAAAATCGAAAATAATTTTTGTTTTCCACCCGCACCAACTGGCATCGTAAGCCGAACCGGCTTACTGAGGCGATAGAGCAACACAGAAAATCGGGCAAGGAGTTGTTCGATCTCGCCAGCTCGAATCCCACAGAGTGCGGCATCCCCTATCCTGAAAAGGAAATCCTCGCCGCGTTTTCCAATCAAAAAACTCTTCATTATCAGCCAGACCCGCACGGATTGCTTTCTGCACGAGAGGCAGTGTGCGAATATTACCATGCCAAGAATGTCGACATTGACCCGCCGCGAATATTCCTAACTGCGAGTACGAGCGAAGCGTATGCGAATGTGTTCAAGCTGTTGTGCGATGCGGGGGATGAAGTTCTTGTGCCGCGTCCCTCCTATCCGCTGTTTGAATATTTGGCGCAACTGAACGATGTGGAACTCGGTTCGTACCACTTGCGGTACGACGGCGAGTGGCATATCGACTTGGATTCAGTGAGTAAGGCGATTGGCAAGAAGACAAGGGCGATCGCCTTGATTTCTCCGCATAATCCAACGGGAATGTTCTTGAAAAAGAATGAGTATGAGGCTATCGAACGGATCGCGGAGGAGAATAACTTGGCGCTAATTGTCGACGAGGTGTTTTCGGAGTATGGGTTTGAAAATCAACCGCGTCACCCCGAACTTGTTTCGGGGTCTATTAACAGCGAGATGCCGAAACCCTCCACACAGACGGCAGGCAAGCAATCCGCCGCAGGCGGACGGCATGACGGGCTTTTTTCTGTTAGCGGGCGGGCGAATGTGTTAACGTTCACGCTGAACGGGATTTCGAAGATGCTAGGGTTGCCGCAGATGAAACTGGGATGGATTGCGGTTTCGGGTCCGGAAAAAGCGGTTTCAGAAGCGGTTTCGCGGTTGGAGATTATTTGCGATACATATCTCTCGGTGAATACGCCGGTGCAGGTTGCGTTGCCGCCGCTGATGAAATCGGGGGCGAAGACGCGGGAACGGATTCTCGATCGGGTAAGAAATAATTACCGCACATTGAGGCAAACATTTTCAGAAGGATCGGCGTGTTCGGTGTTGCATGCCGAGGGGGGATGGAACGGCATTATCCGCGTACCGCGCACGATGAGCGATGAGGACCGGTGTTTGAAGTTGTTGAATGACTCCGGCGTGATTATCCACCCGGGGTATTATTATGATTTCGACGAGGAGGGGTATTTAGTGGTGAGTTTGTTGGGGGAGGAAAAGATATTTGGGGAGGGTGTGAAGAGGGTGGCAAAAAACATTTAATCGTAAACTATTTTAGATTTTTGCATAGACAAACGTGGGAGATTCTTCGCTTCGCTCAGAATGACAGCAATCCAGGTCTTTCTCGTTGATTCCCCGGGCTCCAATACGTGTCCTGCCTTTACATCCCTTCTCCTTATCTTATCTCTGCCCCACCGTCCCCATCGCGTTATTCAAAAACCGTAAAAACGGCACGAGATCTTTAAAGATGTCGGCGACTTTATTAACGAATTTGGGGGAGAGAGCGACGTCGTCTTTCCATTCCACGCCGGCGAAAAGCTGTTTGTATTTGAGCCACTCCCCCATCATGTGATCGGCGGGATAGCCGAGCGGCATACGCTGGAGTTTGGCGCCTTCGATCGCACCGAATCGTTTCTTGAACGTATCGCTGCCGACGATGGTGAGAAACTCCTTGGAGTTATCTGCGATGGACGCGCGGAGGAGTTTCAACTGTTTGCTATCGGGCATGTAAATGCCGCCGCCAACATAAACGTCGTTGGGAGCAACGTGGAGATAGAACCCGGCGCCGTGCTCCCAATGGCCTTTGGGCGGAAATTCCGCTGAAACGTGGGTTTTATACGGTTGTTTGTTCTTGCTGAAGCGGATATCGCGGTAGATGCGGAAGGGCGAGCGACGGGGATTGACCTCGATTTCCGGAGCGATTTTTTCCATCAGCGGTTTCAATGAGGAGACAAGGGATTGTAACGGCAGCTTGAGGCACTCCTCGTAGGTGGTTTTGTGTTTGTTGAACCACTCGCGGTTGTTGTTCTTTTTGAGCTGCGCGAGGAACTTGATTCCTTCTTTTGGGAAGCCCATGAACGGGGGGAACATTTCTATTTCGACAATTTTTTTCATAGGGGTTGAGGGTTGGGTGTATTCGTTCTATTGACTTGAGTCGGAGATTCTACGCTTTGCTCAGAATGACATTAATTAAAGTGCGCTCCGCACAAAGCCGTTTGCTTTCTTTAAACGGATGCGCGCTTGAGGGAGCGTGCATCGGGCTTTGATCATGACAATGGCGGTTTTGACGTTCCACTCGGCTTCGTGCAATTTTGTTTCGGCGGTTATGTAATCAACTTTTGTGGCGATCATGACGACGCGCTTGGCACGCTCGCGGAGTTTATCGCTGTTCATTTTGAGATCAATCATCATGTTCTCATAGACTTTGCCGAGGCGGATCATGGAGGCGGTGCTGATCATATTGAGCACAAGCTTTTGCGCGGTGCCGGATTTCATTCGGGTGGAGCCCATAATAACTTCGGGTCCGACGTTGAGGCAGATGGCGACATCGATTGCCTTGTGAAGTGCGGCGTATTGCAGCTGCAGAAGTTTCGACCGCGGGTTGGCGGTGACGTAGAGTGTTTTCGCGCCGGATTTTTTTGCTTGCTTGATCGCGCCGACTACAAATGGAGTGCGGATGCTGGCGGTGATGCCGCAGACGACGTCGTTCTTCCCTACATGCTTCAATCTTATCTGCTTCGCCCCATCGGGTTCGTTGTCTTCGGCGCCTTCGCGGGATTTCCAGAGCGCTTTCATCCCTCCAGCCATGATTCCTTGGACCATTTCGGGAGATGTGCCGAAGGTCGGTGGGCATTCGGAGGCATCGAGGACGCCGAGGCGACCGCTTGTGCCGGCGCCAACGTAAATTAAGCGTCCGCCTGATTTGAATGCTTTGACGACAAGCTCGACCGCTTTTGCGATGCGGGGGATTTCTTTTTGAACAGCGATTGCAACGGTGCGGTCTTCGGCGTTGATAACGCGGAGGATGTCCCGAACCGGCATTGAATCGATTTTCATCGAGCGGGGGTTGCGGGATTCGGTGGAGAGATTAGCAAGCTGGTTAAATAATGTTTTCATTTTTTGGTGTTTTATGTCGCTCCTGTGGAGCTTGAACATCCTTTTGGTTCCATTCCTATACACATGTCGTCCCTTCGGGACTCGACTCATGGATGTATAATTACAAGTTTCTTTTCGATCAAGTAGGCCGATTCGGGCGAAGAGGGGAGATTGTGAACTTCGATTGATTTCGGCTTGCACTTGATTTTGGCGGCTTGAATTTCTTCCGTCAGGTCACCGCCTTTGAGTAGGAGGATGGCGCCGCTGGAAAGCAACTCACCCCCGGCCGCTTTGACCTCACCCTTACCCCTCTCCTGCCCCGCCCCGGCGGGCAAGGACGTGAGGGATCCTTGTTTTAAGAATGGGGTTGCCCATTTGATGATATCCGTTGTGGACGCGACGGCGCGGGTGATGACGTAATCGAATTTAGCATGAAACTCATTTTTCTTGTTAAGTTCTTCTGCCCTACCGACGTATGCACGAACGTTGGGGAGCTTCAGGTTCACGAGGATGTCGTTGACGGCATTGATTTTCTTTTGGATTGAATCGATCAAGACAAATTGGGAATCGGGGA
>DATGFY010000532.1:0-6931 GCA_035308785.1 Bacteroidota bacterium
ACCGGGCAAGGCAAAGGGGATTCTGCTCCGGCACATCGCGGAGAATCTTGAGACTGCGCTGCCCGACCTTGTACGCCGCGCAACAATTGAAACCGGACTTCCCCCGGCGCGGATTGAAGGGGAAACGGCGCGCACCTGCTACCAACTGCGAATGTTTGCCGCGCTCATCGAAGAGGGCTCGTGGGTGGACGCGCGCATCGATCATGCCGACAAAGAGCGCAAGCCCGCGGCGAAACCCGATATCCGATCGATGATGCGGGCACGCGGCCCGGTCGGCGTATTCTGCGCGAGCAATTTCCCGGTTGCGTTTTCCGTTGCGGGCGGCGATACGGCCTCGGCCCTTGCCGCGGGCTGTCCCGTAATCGTCAACGCTCATTATGGGCATCCCGGAACGTCGGAGATTGCGGGCATTGCGATCCGCGATGCCGTAAAAAAATGCGGCATGCCCGAAGGCACGTTCTCGCTGATCTTCGGAGCGGGGAATGACACAGGAGCATACATCGTCCGCCACCCGCTCATCAAAGCTATATCGTTCACGGGGTCGCGGAAAGGCGGCCTCGCCCTCGCCGAAATTGCGCGGACGCGACCTGAGCCGGTGCCATTCTACGGCGAACTCAGCAGCGTCAACCCGGTCTTCATTCTGCCCGGTGCGATGCAGACGCGGGGCGAAGAGATTGCAAAAGGATTATTCGGTTCCGTCACCCTGGGTGCGGGACAATATTGCACGAACCCCGGACTGGCAATGATGGAAGAAAGCCCTGCAAGCGGCCGGTTCATCGAACACCTCAAACGGTTGTTCGAAGGTACGCAAGAATATGTGCTGCTGACCGAAGGAATCTCGCGCGCATACCAGGAATCGATCCTCAGCCGGCGCCGATCGGCAAGCGTGACGACGGTGGCGGAGAAGATCCCTGATACCACCGAAGAGGGTTTCCGCGTGGGCGCGGCGCTGTTTTCCGTGGATGCCCGCACGTTTCTCGACGATCCCGCGTTGAGCGAAGAAGTGTTTGGGCCATCGACGCTGTTAGTCCGGCACCGGAACCGCGAGGAACTGCACGGTCTTGCCGGCTCGCTCGAGGGGCACCTCACGGCAACAATCCACGGCACGGACGACGAACTGCGCGAGTACCGCGATTTGATTTCGATCTTGGAAACCCGCGTCGGCCGCGTGATCGTGAACGGCTTCCCAACCGGCGTGGAAGTGTGTCCGGCGATGGTACATGGCGGCCCGTATCCCGCAACAACCGATGGTGCGTGGACCTCAGTCGGCACGCGCGCGATCTACCGCTACACCCGCCCCGTGTGCTATCAAGACGTTCCCGACACGCTGCTGCCTCCCGAGTTGATCGAAGGAAATCCGTTGGGGATAGCGAGATTGGTGGAGGGAGTGATGACTGTTCGTAGTTCATAGTTTATAGTTCACAGTTGACAAGTCACAACCATAGAACCGCCCCCAAAAAAGAAGTCGTCATTGTGTGGGGCCCTCGATAGAAGTATTCGAGGGTAATCCGCCTCGGGCGGACCGCGTCGGCTTGCCCGACTATCTTTTAAGGTGGGCAATCTCCTTCGTTAGGGTAGCGCCTTTGCTTTTAATCATTTTGTCATCCCCGAATGTTTTTGTTGGGGATCCACGTTCTTTTGCTTTGGTAGTCGCAACCTTTAGGTTGCGTTTTAGTTGCCTCTCACAGTCCGCCACAGGCGGATCTCCCCATCCCCTCCCTTAATTCGCCTTTGGCGAAGGGAGGGGCGCGATTATAGCAAAAGCTTTGAATCGCAGATCCCGCCATTAATCCGCCCGAGGCGGACGGCGGGCAAGGGCAATGATTCGCGTGATGACGCTGATACAAGGTCTCCACGGTGTCATTCCGTGATGTTTCTGCACGGAATCCAGAGGCGTTCCGTTTGTGCTGTCATCTCCGAATGTTTTTGTCGGGGATCCGCGTTCTTTTGCTTTGGTAGCCGCGATCCACCACGGGCGGATTACGCCCGCGTTTTCGTTGGCCCAAAACAACTCACCCCATCTCCTCTCTCAGGAGAGAGGGGCGCGATTATAGTGGGCGCGGAGCGCCCGGAAGCGCATTCCCACGCGGGAGCGTGGGAACGAGAAGAAAAATCCAAGTGAATGTCATTTCTTGGCCAAATTGGGCAATTCGGAGGAAAAATAAATAGGGTTTTCCCTATTGCCTTTCAGAATGGATATCCCTAAACTGTGGTTGAATGGCGTGGTATCGATGAAGTGAATGAAAAACGTTTTCATTTATCCGAGGATCATATGAAAAACTTGATAAAGCTATCACAGACGATTTTTCTAATGGCAGCGATGTTTTCGGTTGCACGTTCGCAAACACCGTTCTGGTCTCAGGCAAACGGTCCATATACCGGGCGCGTTCCTGCGCTTGCGATGAAACCCAACGGAACGGTTATTGCGGGAAACGATAGATCGTATGGGTCGTATGAGGGCCTTGAACGTTCGACGGATCAAGGACAAACATGGAGCGTGGTGACAACGCATGGAGTTATTACGCCCGGAAGCGTCGGCGTCGTCGCAGTGGCTCCGGACGGCTCATTCTATGTTACGGGGGGCTCCGGCGATTTATACCGTTCAACCGATGACGGTCTAAGCTGGACGGACGTACATGGGCCAATAGGAGATATCCGCAGGCTTATCTGCACACCGTCGGGAGTGCTTTTTGCCGCCGGGCCGGGAGGGCTTTTCGGTTCGAACGACGGGGGTAATACGTGGTTACAATTTGCGCCGAATTACGGTCCCAAATCTTTTCTGCGGCCAGTTCCCTTCAAAGATATTGTCTGCGACCCATCGGGGGTTATTTACGCGATCGGAGATAATTATGGCAAAGGAAATTTTGGTTCCGAAGTCTTATACGGAAAGCCGAACTTTCATCCCGTGGGAAATTCGGGCCTGCTCCAGCGATCCGGCATCGTGTTGTCGGATGCCCATATTGCGGTCGGTGCCGGCGGAAAGGTATTTGCTGAAGGGTACAGCTCCACCTCACGCGATGGAGTGGTGAGGGTATATCAATTAACCATTCAAGGCGTGAAGCTCGTCCAAACGCGCGTTGCAACCTATAAGACCAAGAGGCGTGATTTCTGGGGCGTATGGGATTTTGCGGTTAACCCCTCCGGAGATTTGTTGATTGAATATGAATTCGAAGACGATGGTACCCATCTTGTCCGGTTGAGCGCTTCCCGGAAATGGGCCGCGGATACAATATTAACAGTATCCACAATCTACACCGGAGCCCGAATTCTTTTCGATGCTACCGGATCAACAATATTGATCGGAACCGAAGAGGAGGGAGTCTATCGATCGAGCGACAAAGGCGCATCTTGGGCGCAGACAGGGTTGAGACCAACGGCAGTAACGGCATTTACTCAAACCGATAATTTGCATTTGTTTGGATACGCAGGGTTGGAAAGTCAGCTCTATGCCACTTCCGATAATGGGAATACATGGAGAAGTTTATTCCCGCACAACCTGACATTAAACGCTACGGCCCTCTGCGGCACGTCGCAAGGAATACTCCTGGTGGCATTTGGCGCGGGGTCAACTCTCTATCGCTCAAACGACAACGGAGCAACGTGGAACTTCTTGCCCGATACGACTCTTCGCCACACGAATGTGCGTTCATTTCAAGTGATTTCTTCTTCTCTTATGCTTGCTGGCGCGGATGATGGGATCTATCGCTCGTACGACAATGGAATCTCCTGGCAACGCGGATACACCGGAGCAACGGGTGCGATGTACCGTGCGACCAACGGATATCTGTATGCGGCATCCGCCGGGATGATCCGATCAACGGACAACGGATTGACGTGGGTATCGGCCAGCAATGGCTTGAACGGAACGGTTCGATCGATTGTATCAATATCTACAGGCAAACTTATTGCGACGACGACAACCGGGCTGTTTTCTTCAACCGACAATGGCAACAGTTGGACGGTCGATCAGTCGATGATGCGAAACGACCTTGCTTCGCTCATCGCAACATCGAATGATGGAATCTATCTCTCTATGGATCCGATTCTTTCAAGAAGTGGAGTCTATTATTCGGCCGACAAAGGGAATACGTGGGGCGGCGAGAATATTGGCCTGCCGAGTTCTTGGGCGGATAATACCGTCGATATTGCGATCTTGGCGTTTAGCCTTGCTCCGGATGGGCATCTAATCGCGGGCACTGTCGGGGGCACGTTCAAGAGTATAGATCAAGTCTCAAGTCAAGCGACGCCTGAATCGCGGTTGGACGCAAAACGAGCTGTTGTCAGGAGTATCCAACTCTCTCAAAACTATCCCAATCCCTTCAACCCAACGACGACGATTTCGTTCTCGTTACCGAACGCGGCGTTTACGACGCTCAAAATTTACAATGCACTCGGTCAAGAAGTTTCCACAATTGTTTCCGGCCAGCTTGGCGCCGGAAGTTACAATAAAACCTGGAATGCCTCCGGTATGGCAAGCGGCATTTACTATTATAAGCTGCAGGCAGGAAGTTATGTGGAGACGAAGAAACTGCAGTTGATTAAGTAAAGAAATTATCTCCTCGTAGGAGATGCGAGACCCCTGCAATGACCTTGCAGGGGTTTTGTTTTTTCTCTTCGCTCCCATGCTCCCGCTATAATTGCGTCCCTCTCTCCTGAGAGAGGGAGTGGGGTGAGTTGTTTTGTGGCAACGAAAACGCAACCTTAAGGTTGCGACTACTTGTTTCAATCGCCCGTGAAAACCAACGTCATTCCGACCGTGAGGGAAGAATCTTCCACCATTCTGTACGCCACCATTTCGAGTGGTGCCATCCCTGCCTTCCCCTCTAGCCGGAGGAAATCATGTTCCTGAATGCCATAACCGGGACGAAAAAGAATGGGAGCGAACAAAGTGCAACACGGGCTCATTCTACCGATTTTCCCAACCTAAGTTGTTAATAATCTTATAAAAAGAAAACGGAGTTTTCCTTTTTGACTATCGGAGCGGTTTTATGTAACTTAGGAGCAATCTACGGGGCGTGGATTGCATTTCCCTGTGGGAGTTGAGTCCTATCATTTTCTTACGAAAGGGCGTTGATATGGGGCGTCTTAAAGGATATTGTCTCATTAGCATTTTTCTTTCAACCTATGTCTTTAGCCAAACGGATAAATCGCCTTTTTGGTCGCAGTTGAATGGACCATACGTCGCCGGTATACGGACGATGTCGGCGAAGCCGAACGGAATTATTATCATCGGCACCGCGACTGCCGGCGGCGGAGCCGGTAATCTCTTCCGTTCTTCTAACGGAGGCCGGACGTGGAACGAAATCAAGTTCGATGGGAATTCGATTGTAGGAGTGAATGCATCCGCAGCGGATCCAGGGAACGCGTTTTACATTACTGCCGGAGGAGGAGATACATACCGGTCCAAAGATAACGGGCAAAAATGGATGAAGGTTGCGTCTGTCCGGCAGGGGGTTTGGGTCAACGATCTGGTTTGCGACACGAGGGGAATCGTTTATGCTGCTGGAAACGGCCTCCACCGTTCAACGGATCAGGGTAAGACATGGATACAGATTTCTCCGGTAGTTGAGGGCAGTGCCGTAGGACTTGCGGAAGTAGTTTGCGATAAATCTGATTATGTGTATGCTACCGATCATACGCTGATCTATTATGGCGGAAAGTCCACGTCGATATTGACCTCGGTTGATCTTCATCTAACAACGTTGTGGTTGGCGCGAGGATATGACGGAAGCGTTTTTGCGGAAGGATGGGATCAATCGTCCCAAACTACCCGTGTCTTCCAATCGCTAGATCATGGAACGAGTTGGAATCTCTTAGTAAGTTATCCCTGGAGCGCCGGGCCGTTTGCCGACAACGTGAACCCCTTTGCTGCCCATCCTTCGGGAGATCTTCTTTTAGGGTTGGATAAAGGCGGATGGGCCGACCCGAAATATATTGCGCGTCTGAAAGCGGCTGATAATTGGTCTGTTGATACCGTATTGACAGTGTATAATGAACCGGTGAGCAAAATACTTTGCGACCCCGCCGGAGCGGTCATCTTGGTGGGAACTGGTGGTAACGGTGTCTACCGATCGAGCGATAACGGCGCTACATGGAACCAAACAGGAACAAACACGTCGGCAGTCGATATCTTCACACGAACAAACGGCTCGAACCTTTTTGTTCATAGCCAAGAGACGGGCAGTTATTATTTTCGCTCAACCGACAATGGCGGTTCGTGGACGACGATCGGTCAAGGCCTCTCTGAATTCGGCAGTAGCGCATTCGTCGGAATATCAAATGGTACATTATTTGCCGCGACAGAAGGAGGAATTCTCCGTTCGACAGATAATGGAGACACATGGGTATTTCCCCCGAATGCCGCGTTCCCATATAACTGGGTATTCACCATTGTAGAAGTTTCGCCCACTCTTATTCTTGCGGGCACGGGTAATGGTATATATAAAACAACCGATAATGGAGATTCATGGCACCAAATTTATAATGTTCTAAGCGAAACAATCTACCCCGCTTCGAACGGATCTATTTTCTCCGCTTCTCATGGAATCGTTCGGTCGACCGATAATGGAGCAACATGGGTGCAACTGGATACGACGCTTGCTGTACGGAACTTTGCATTCTTGTCGGGGAGGATGTTTGCCACAACCACGAAGGGATTATATACATCCTTCGATAACGGGACTACATGGGCGGCGAACGGATTCAACCGAAAAGACCTCAACTCAATTCTTACAACACCGAACAACAGTATTTACGTGCAAGCCAGCTCGACCGTTCGAAAGAGTCAAAAGTCCGGAGGAATCTACGTTTCCACGGACAATGGAACAATATGGAATCCCGTGAATGATGGATTACCGAAGACGAACATAGTGGGGATCGGGTTAAGCTCTGATGGACACTTGTTGGCCGGGTCATTTTTTGGCGGCGTGTT
>DATGFY010000533.1:0-2883 GCA_035308785.1 Bacteroidota bacterium
TTCCCCTCCCTTTTTAAGGGAGGGGGGACAGGGGGGTGATTCAACTCCGCAAACCGAAAATAACCGCACTTCGGTCGCCTCTCTTGCGATGAGAAGAGCGAATGTCTTCTTTTCGATTCTTTCCATTTTCCCTCCGCCTCCGGCGGATTCCATGCCTGCCCGCCGGTCTATTTGACGGGTTCCATAGTCTTTCATATCTCTCCCTCGTTTAGTATATTTCGACATGAAAGTATTGAAATTCGGCGGCTCCTCGGTTTCCACGCCCGAACGCGTTCGCGGCGTGGTGAAGATCGTGCTCAAAGCCGCCAAGAAAGAACGCGTTGCGGTTGTTGTTTCTGCATTTCAGGGAATCACCAACCAGTTGCTGGAATCCGCGCGGCTCGCATCATCAGGGAAGCGCGAATACGTCCGCGCGTACGATGCCGTCTGCAAACGCCACCGCGATGCGATGACCGCATTGCTCGATGCGCGCGCCCGTTCTACGGTGCGGGGCGATATCGACCGCATGCTTACCGAGTACCGCGAAATCCTCGACGGCATGTACCTGCTGTGCCATGCGCCGCCGCCCGCACTCGATGTTACTGCAAGCTTTGGTGAACGCCTCTCTGCGCAAATTATCAGCGCGCATATCAACCAACGCCATCCGTCAGTCTTTGTCGATACGCGCGAGATCGTCGTTACAGACGACCAGTTTACGCACGCCGCAGTGAATTTCGAACGGACGAATAAGAAAACGCAGGAATATTTCCGGCGATTGAAGAAGTCCGCGCCCGCGAATGTCATACCCATTGTCACAGGTTTCATCGGAGCAACTGAAGATGGCCGCACAACCACTATTGGCCGCAACGGCTCTGATTATACGGCTGCAATTATCGGCGCGGCGCTATCTGCATCGATGATTGAAATATGGACCGACGTCGATGGCATCCTCAGCGCAGATCCTGCGGCTGTCCCGACTGCGTTTGTGCTTCCGCACATGTCGTATGAAGAAGCGATGGAGCTGTCGTATTTCGGCGCAAAGGTGCTCCACTCTGCAACTCTAGCCCCGGCAGTCGCAAAAGAAATTCCCATTCTCATCAAGAACACGCTAAATCCCGCCGCACCGGGGACGCTCATTTCGAAAAAATCAGATGCGCGCGAAGGCATCGCAAAAGGCATCAGCTCGATGGACGATATGACGCTGCTGACGCTCCGCGGCATGAGCATGGTGGGCGTGCCGGGAACCGCCGAACGCCTCTTCCGCGCGCTCGCCAAGGACAGCGTTAATGTCATCCTGATCTCGCAGGCCTCATCCGAACACACTATCTGTTTCGCAGTTGCGTCACTCGATGCGCCCCGCGCAGCAAAAGCGATTGCGGCAGAGTTCCGCTACGAATTGCAGCACCGCCTCACCGCCCTCGATCAAAAACCGGGGCAGACGATCGTTGCCATCGTCGGCGATGGGATGAAAGGCACCCCGGGCGTTTCGGGGAAAGTCTTTTCTGCGCTGGGGCACAACTACGTGAATGTCAGCGCCATCGCGCAAGGCGCTTCGGAACGGAATATCTCGTTCGTCATCGGCTCAGAGCAAAAAGTCCGCGCGCTCAATGTTATTCATCAGGCGTTTTTTGAAAAGCGCCGCTCCCTTTCACTCGTCGTGATCGGGAAGGGCAACATCGGTTCGGCCCTCCTCCGGCAACTTTCGCAGCAGCAATCGCACCTGAAGTCTTCCGGTTTCGATATCCGCGTTTGCGCCATCGCTCATACGAAAAAGATGCTGATTTCTCCCGAAGGCATCGACCTTGCGCGATGGGAAACTGCGCTGAAGAAATCTTCACGCCGCACGAATATCCGGCAGCTCATTGCCGAGGTCTCTGCCTTCCAGCATACCAACGTTGCGCTGGTCGATTGCACCGCAAGTTCGGAGATCGTCGATGCATACGGCTCCTTTGTCGAAGCGAATATGCACATCGTAACGCCGAACAAGAAGGCAAACGTGCTCCCGTGGAAACGGTATGAAGACCTCAAGGCGCTGATGGAGAAGCGGCAGAAACATTTTCTCTTCGAGGCGAATGTTGGCGCGGGACTACCGGTCATCTCGACTCTCGCCGATCTTATCGCCAGCGGCGATACGATCGAACGAATCGAAGGGATTCTTTCCGGCACGCTCAGCTACCTGTTTAATACCTACGATGGAACAAGGCCGTTCAGCGAGATTGTCCGCACGGCGTACAAACTCGGCTATACCGAACCCGATCCCCGTGAAGATCTTTCCGGCGCAGATGTTGCCCGCAAGCTGTTAATCCTTGCCCGTCAACTCGGCGCAACACTGGAACTCAAAGACATAAAGGTCGAAAGCCTCGTCCCCGCGCCGCTTCGCAAGGGCAAATTCGATAGCGATTTCTATTCGAAGCTTGGTCGTTATGCCCGTTACGATAGTGCAATGGAGAAAAAGTACGAACGCGCGCGTTCCCGCGGCAACATTCTCCGGTTTGCCGGGACGTTGAGCGGTGGCCAAGCCTCTGCCGGCTTGAAAGAATTTCCCGCCGTGCACCCGTTCGGCCGCATACAAGGTACCGACAATATCTTGGTGTTCACCACCAAGCGTTATTCCCGTACCCCGCTCGTGATCCAGGGCCCCGGCGCCGGCGCCGAAGTTACCGCGATGGGCGTCTTCTCAGATATTTTGAAATTGCTGCATTACTTGCCGTAACGGCTAGTCATTGCGAGATGTTCAGTCAACGAAGTTGGCTGGACAACGAAGCAATCTCGGTCGGTTACGTAGCGCGGTCGTGAATGCAGAGAGTAACTCATCCCCCAACCCCTTCTCTTGTCCCCGACCGAAGCATTCGGGGATAAACTCCGAGAAGGGGAGTATATTCCCCTCCTGTTTTTAAGGAGGGG
>DATGFY010000534.1:0-8557 GCA_035308785.1 Bacteroidota bacterium
CTTTGCTTACCGCATCAAATTGTGACGTTTTGCAAACTTTTCGCCCCTTGGGGCGTGTATTTCTGTAGTCTTTCAGGTGTGACCCGGTTTCCACCAAGCGTATTTCAAGACCAATGACCAAACGTATATACCTTATATTGAGCAGCGTGTTCCTCCTCGCCTCTGCCGCATTTGGCCAGGCGAACATGGATTCGGTCATGAGGGCCGATACCGCCTTTCAGCGGTATTTGCGCGAACAGAGCACTGTCGGAAATCAGGATAATGCTAGCGACAACCAGGACTCTGCCATGCAAGCCGATACCGCGTTCCAGCGCTATCTCAGCCAACAGAATGCCTCGTTCGCCCAGTACGCCGCCCACGAAGATTCTCTCTACCAGCAATATTACGAAGAGCAGGAAAAAGCATTTCAGGAGTATGTCCAGCAGATCACCAAGGTGTGGGGACAAAACAATATCGATACCACCACAAAAAAAGATTGGGTCTCGTACGATCCCGATTTTACGGGCAAGCGGTCGGTGGATTTTGAAAACGGCAACGCGAAGGTCGAAGTGGTCATGGATAAAGCGGCAGTCGGGAATCCGGATCAGGTTCGCACCAAACTGAAAGCCGAAGTGTTAAAGTTGATCAAGGACCGCGGCACCGACGATCCGATGGAAACGAAGCAGAATACCCACGCGAACGACACACCGATCCTCACCGGCCAGCTTCAAACGGCAGACGGTAAAACGGTCACCGAATCCAACGCCGATCAATTCGTCAACCAGTTGATCGAATCGTCGAAGATCGATAAAGAAGACATTACCGGCACCGACGGAAATAAACGCACCGCAATCATCTTAAAGATCCCGCTGGTGTCCGATCATATCCGCCGGCGCGCGGAAACGTTTCGGGATGTCATTATTGCAAATGCGGGAAAATACAAAATGGATCCCACCCTCCTGTTCGCCGTTACGCATACGGAAAGTTATTTCAATCCCAAGGCGCGGTCCGGCGTTCCCGCGTACGGATTGATGCAGCTTGTGCCGACATCCGGCGCCCGCGCGGCATACCAATTCATTTACAGCGTCGATACCCTTGTCACTCCGGAGTACCTCTACACGCCGGGCAACAACGTCGAACTCGGCGCGGGATATCTTGACCTCCTGCTCACCAAAGATTTTAAGCGCGTGAAGGACGATCGAAGCCGCGTTTATCTTGCCATCTCGGCATACAATACCGGACCAGGAAACGTCGCGCGCGCATTTACGGGCAAGAAAAATCTTAATCAGGCAATTCCGATCATTAACGGAATGACCTCAGATGAAGTCTATGACCGTCTTCGCACGAATCTTCCGTTCCAGGAAACACGCGACTATGTCCAAAGAGTCTCTACCCGCATGGGCATGTACAACTCGATGGTGAACGGAGACAACTGAGACTATTTTGGATTTTCAATTGCCGATTTTAGATTTGAAAAGATGAAGAACAAAACGCTCGTTGCCTTCGGCATCTCGGTCAGCTCCGCACTTTTGGTCATCCTCTTGTCCTCAACCGGAGTGCTGGAAGGGTTGGAGCTTAAGACGCTGGATTTCCGCTTCCGTCATTTCTCGCACCCGGAACGGGCGAGCAGCAACGTAGTCCTTGTTACAATCGATGAAAAAAGCATCGATAATTTCAAGCAGAACGGGGTTGCATGGCCGTGGAGCCGCGATTTTTATGCACAGCTTGTTACCTACCTCCATCATGGCGGTGCGAAAGTGATCGCCTTCGACGTCCTCTTTTCCGATCCTAATGCCTGCGCACAAGCCGATTCTTCAGAAACCGACGGCAAATTTGCACGCGCAATTGCAGAGGCGGGCAACGTCATCCTCGGCGTTCAGCTCGATACAGCATCAATTCTGCTGTCGAGTTCAAACCCGCTCGTCCGCCAAAGCCGTTTATCGTTTCAAGGCGCTGACGTGCAGAATCAAATCTCATCGTATGCAACGGCCGTTCTTCCGTTGGCCGACTTTCAGCGCAGCGTCTTCGATCTTGGCGTGACCGATTATCATTCAGACGACGACGGCATATGCAGGCAGCTTCCGCTGTTTTCGAAACTTGGCAAATCCGTCTTTGGACAGCTTGGAACTTCCGCCTTCTTTGCATCGCAACAGATTTCCACCATTACCGCCAATTCGACTGACGCGGTGGATGCAGGCGGGACAGAGATTCCTCTGCGCGCGGGCAATTTCCTTATCGATTGGTACGGACGCGGCGGGCCGGGTGGATGTTTCAAATATTATTCAATTGCGTCATTGATTGAATCGGCTAATGCCGAAGAGATGCACGATTCCACCCTGATGTCATCGCCGAATTTTCTCCCGGCATCGACATTCAAAGACAAAATCGTTTTTGTGGGATCAAATGCTCCGGGCCTTCTCGATCTGCGGAACACGCCGTTTACCTCCATCTCATCCTATCCCGGAATGGAGATTCATGCCACTTTGGTCAGCAACCTGCTCCAGCGCGATTTTCTCACCCGGCTCCCTGCCGGAGAAATTATTGCGTTCCTCGTTCTATTATCGTTCCTGACCACGTTTAATTTTTTGTTCAATAAGAACGTTTATGCAGTTACGGTGATCACCATCGCAGTCGCCGGCCTGTGGATCGGCGCCGCGCTTTGGTTGTTTTCGGCGAAGACCGTATGGCTCGCCATCGTTACTCCCGAGGCATCGATTGCGATCTCGTTCCTCGTTTCGGCCGTCGTCAGCTACAGCACCGAAGGAAAAGCCCGCCGCCAATTGCGCGATATGTTCAGCCGCTATCTGAGTCCGGTCGTCATCAGCGAAATCCTTGAGAAAAGCGATACAATAGAGCTGGGTGGAAAAGAAATTCAGGGAACGTTGTTTTTCTCCGACATCAAAGATTTTACCAGCATCAGCGAAAAACTGGCTCCGCACGACCTTGTGGTGCTGCTGAACGAATATTTCTCATTCACGACCGAAGTGATTCTCCGGAACGGGGCATTGCTGGACAAATATATTGGCGATGCCATCATGGCCATCTTTGGCGCGCCGATTTCGACGAACGATCATGCAGTAAAAGCCTGCACGGCGGCGCTCGAAATTCAGCATCTGTTGAAATACAACGAACGCCTCAACCGGCCGGATACGCCCCATTTAACTACCCGCATCGGGATCAATTCCGGACCCGTGGTCGTTGGCAATATCGGTTCATCGCAGCGTCTCGATTTCACAGCTATCGGCGATACGGTCAATCTGGCCTCGCGGCTTGAGGGGCTCAACAAGATGTACGGAACAAAGATTATCATCAGCGAGACAACGTGGAAGGAAACTGCGCAGGTCTTTTTTGCCCGCGAACTCGATGTCGTACGGGTCAAAGGCAAAGTCGAACCGGTGCACATCTATGAATTGATGGCCAAGAAAGGCGATCCGCTCAACGGGTGGGAAAAAGAGATCGATGTTTTTCACGACGGCCTGAAGCGCTACCGCGACCGGTCGTTTGCGCAAGCAAAGGAAGTATTCCAGTCAATCCTTACCCGCTATCCGAACGATGGCCCATCGCAAGAATACGTCACGCGGTGCGAGGGATTAATCGTCGAACCGCCTCCCGCGGATTGGGACGGCGTCAACGTACTTCATACTAAATAGTATTTTTATGAACATTGCATCATTTTTCCAAACATTGCGAGGCCGAACGATTGTTCTTTGCCTCTTCCTCATTATTCCGGCCATGTTGTTCGGGCAGGATAAGGCATATACAAAACGGCCGCGGAACGAAGTCCGCAAGGGACCCGGAACGTACTACCCGCTGGTGGTGGTGCTTCCTGAGGGCGTGCTCGTTAAAACATTTAAGATGACCGACGGCTGGTTCAACATTCAGATCCCGAGCGATACCTCATCGTCCGCATCAAGCGAGTGGCTTTCGAAGAACAGTCTTGCAGATCAACCGCCGAAGAATAGCGCGAAGCATTTCGATATTTCTTCGCCCAACGCTTCGCCATCAAGTCTGGCGGCGGCCATCCGCGGATTCGCCGTGCGGTTTGGCAAGGTATCCGATGTGTCGCTGGATTCTCTCAACCTCCTCGACCAGATTTATTTTGATCCCGACCAATACTCGCGGTTCAAGATGGAAGATCCAAATCTGAAGTCATCATTCGATTATACCCAGCCGGAAATCGGTTCGAACTATCAGGTCGTCGATTCGACCGAAACGGCGTTCGGTTTGAACGTGGCGGCACGGGTTGCGGCGACAGAACTTGCCGATAACCCGTTGAGCACCTCGTACCTCAATATGCTCGTCACCTATCTGGCAGAAGCGGCCGGCGCATACGATCATCCGTTTATTATTCATATCATCAAAGGGCCGCGCGTAACCGCTGTTGGCTTGCCGGGTGGATATATGTTCATCACGACGTCGCTGCTCGATTCGTGCGTTGACGAAGCGCAGTTGGCCGGCGTGCTTGCCCACGAGCTGACGCATATTCTTCTGAAGCACGGGATGACCGAAGTCAACAAGCGGCTGGCCAACATCCAGGCCGATCAGGCTTTCTCTGATCTCGAGAAGAAAACCGGGCATGGCAACGATACAACCGATTCCCGGCTCAATGAGCTCGCGCAGGCAGGATTCGACGAGGCAATGAAGCCGCGCCTGATTTCGTACGAAGAAGCTGCCGATCGCGGAGCAGTCGAGATTCTCTCCCGTATCGGATACGATCCGCAGGCGGTAGCAGAAATGATTCTGAAAATACGCAACGGCGCTGGCGAAGGAACCGGCGTGCGCGATTTCAACCCGATGCTCAAGCTTGATTTCCAGAAGCGGTACGACGATCTTGAAAAAATACTCCGGACTATGCCAACCGGCGGCGAACGCAATGCCTCCCGGTTCAACCAGTTTATACGAAATCGTTAATAAATCACTTATCCCTCAACATCAATCATCGTAGAAAGGCAAGCATAATGAAAAGAATATTATTCATCCTCGGCATAATTGCCGCAATGGCATTCCTCGCAGGATGCGGCGGCGGCGGAAATTCGGCCTCGGGAGATTCCGTGTACATCCCTCAGTGGCCGGAAGATACCGGATTCATCTACGGGCTCGCGAATGAAAAATCGGCCGACATGGAACTGGCAATCGATAAAGCTACTGCCTCTGCGCGCACGAAAATCGCGCAATCGATCAAGACCCGCGTCGATGACGACACGAAACGGATGAAACAAGAAGCCGGACAGCAAGACAGCATGAACGTTACGAAGTTCTTCTCTCAAGCGTCGGAACTCATCACGTCGGAATCATTAACCGGTTCGACGATGGACAAGCAAGAAGTCAAGAAGGAAGGCGCGATTTATTCGGCATGGGTCCGGGTGAAATATCCAAAAGGCGGCGTGGACCAATCAGTCGTCAACAAAGTCAAAGACGAGCAGGAAATGTATGCTCGCTTCCGCGCGACACAGGCATTCAAAGATTTGAATGATAGCGTCGAGAAGATGAAAAAGGACGAAAATAAACAATAATACTAGGACAACCGGGGAATAACCCCTTCTTCCCTGTTTCCAAGGGAGGTGCGGCAATCCGCACCTCCCTTCTTCATTTTGCGGCAATCCGGCGTTGCTCCACGTCATAGCCCTCCTCGCTGACTTTTGATTTTTTAGGTATTTTTTACCATACTTCGATTACGCGCTAAACGGCATGTAATCTCATATGCGTAAATCTGCTCCTTCAAAACAATCTGCACCACGCATTTCGCCGGCCGGAGTCAGCGATCTCTGGTCATCGCTTGGCCATGCATCGCCCGATCCGATTTGTTTCAAGGATGCCGAACTGCGCTATACCGCTCTCAATCCCGCCTATGCGAAGTTCATCGGAATTACAAATCCCGCCGATGCCCTTGGGAAAACAAACAAGGACTACTTCGATGGCACGCTGGCAAAGGAACTCGATCGAAAAGAACGCGCAATTCTTACCGGCCAGCGGCAGCCCTCCTTCGGGTCGGAGCGAATCCGCGATCCGGAGGGACACGACCGTTGGTTTCTTGTTCGGCGGTTCCCGATTAAAAACGGCGACGCAACAATCGAGGGCGTGGGAATAACGATGACCGAGGTGACCGAACTGCACCGTGCCGAGGTCGCTCTTCGCGAATCCGAACAAAAATACCGGACGTTATTCGATGAATCCCGCGATGCTGTCTTCATCAGCAGCCCGGAGGGAAAATTCCTTGAGGTCAATGCTGCCGCAGTCGACCTGTTTGGTTATTCGAACCGCGAGGAGCTCCTTGCAATCGATGTTCGTAAAGAACTTTATCTCGATCCCGATGATCGCGCTGAATACATCAAAGAAATTGAAGAAAAGGGCTTCGTCAAAGATTTCGAACTTAATGCCCGGAAGAAAAACGGCGACCGCATCGTGGTTCTTGAAACAGCAACACCGTTTCGTGACGCCACGGGTAACATAATCGCCTTCCGCGGCATTCTGCATGATATCACACAGTTAAAGCTGCTTCAGCAGCAATTGATGCAGTCGCAGAAACTTGAAAGCCTCGGGACCCTTGCCGGAGGAATCGCCCACGATTTCAACAATATCCTCGCGATCATCATCGCCTATATTACACGGATGGAGCGCGGAAAACTGAACGCGGAAGAAGTCGCGAGCCATCTCGTGACAATAAAGAAGGCGAGCTGGCGCGGTGCCGAGCTGGTCAGGCAAATATTGACGTTTGCGCGAAAAACCGAAACACTTACCGAGCCGTTTAACATCAACTCACTCATCGAAGAGTTGGTCACGATGTTGGAACAGACATTTCCGAAGACGATCACGTTCAACACACGGCTCGACCGCTCGCACCCGACGATCTCCGCCGACCATAATCAGATCCAGCAAATCATCATGAATCTCTGTGTTAATGCCCGCGATGCGATGCCGCCCGGCGGAACGATCACGCTCGCGACCGAGCTTGCGCCCGGCGACCGGCTTCTGAATCGTTTTCCCGACGCTCATGAATCGAGCTATCTCCGCATCTCCGTCGCCGATACCGGAACCGGCATGACCAAAGAGGTCATCCGCAGGGTCTTCGAGCCATTCTTCACCACCAAGGCGCAGGGGAAAGGGACGGGGCTCGGCCTTGCGATGGTCTATGGCATCATCCAAAATCACCGCGGGTTTATCGATGTGGATAGCGAACCCGGGAAAGGCTCTATCTTTTCAGTCTATCTTCCTCGTACCGAAGAGATGACTGCATTGAACATTTCGGTCGATCCGAACCGGCCATCGGCTGCGGCGAACGGCGAAACGATTCTTCTTATTGAAGACGAGAAAATGCTTCGAGAGTTCATGAAATCGCTCTTCGAAAACAAGGGGTATTCCGTACTTGTAGCGGAAGATGGGCTCGAGGCATTAGAAAAGTTTACGGCGCATTCAAGGGAAGTCAGCATCGTCTTCTCAGACATGGGTTTGCCGAACATGGATGGATGGACTGCCTTTAGAAAGATGAGGGAAATCCGTCCCGACCTGAAGACGCTGTTCGCAACCGGATACATCGATCCGAATTCCCGCTCGGAAGTTCTGAAATCGGGCGCGAAAGGCATTGTTCAGAAACCATATATCCCCGAGGAAATCCTGCAGACCATCCGTGATCTGATCGATCAACAGTGAACGAATCGCAGATCTACATTTCAACAACACTCACGGTCAAAGTTCCGCCGCGAGAGTTATGGGCATTCCTTGCCGATACCGATCGGCTGAATAAATCGATCGGCCTCCCGGTGGTCAATTTCTTTCCATCTCCCGATACGTCGCAGAAGGGACATTACACCGCGCGGGCGAAGCATTTCGGAATTACCTTTCAGTATGAAGAATTCCCCTTCGATTTCATCAAAGAACAACATTACGAAGTCCTGCGGAGATTTCCTTTCGGATTTATGAGAGATGTTGCCGGAGGCATACGGATGAAAGCAGTCAACGCCGGGACCGAACTTGAAGTCTATGGAAGAATTGCTCCGAAAACGCTTCTCAGCAGAATCGCCGCAGCCGCCTTCGTTAAGAAGCAAGCCGTTGCCGATGTTGTACAGGCGACACGGGATTTCGAAAAACAGTATTTGGTTAACAATGCTGTTCCCCATGAACCGCCGCAAAGCGCGGTTAACGATGCACAATTGACACCATGCCTGAAGACACTGCGGGAGTTCCATCCCGATGGGCGGCTTATTGATCGGTTAGCGGATCATCTTAGAAATGAGTCCGATCTCGAAGTAATTTCGATGCGGCCGTTCGATCTTGCGGAACGCTGGTCGGCCAACCGGATGGAAGTTCTCAAGCTGCTCTTGTATGCCGCTAAATCCGGACTCGTAGATTTGCGGTGGACTGTTCTGTGCCCGAACTGCCGCGCGGCAAGTTCGGAAATGCTTACGCTTTCGCAATTGAAGATGGAAAGCCATTGCGATACGTGTGATATCAAATTCGGTACCGATCTTGCAGATTCGGTTGAAGCGCGCTTCTCCGTCAACCCGGCAATACGGCAAGCGCGATACTCAATCTATTGCATCGGAGGGCCGGCGAATATGCCGCAGATCATCGCCCAGCTCCG
>DATGFY010000535.1:0-5271 GCA_035308785.1 Bacteroidota bacterium
GCTCTTTCGCTTTTCCTCGGTAGATTTTTTCATCGGGCATGGTGAGGTTGAATGCAACGCAGACGCGCCGCTCGGCGCCGATGATTTCAGCGATATCGCGCATGACGGCGACGAGGCGGTAGGGCGTGTCCATGAAGGCCATCGTCCGCTGTTCGCGTTTGAGCTGCTGAAGCTCTGAAACGCGGCGGTTGCTCTTGGGGGAAAGAAATCCGTAGAATAAAAATCGGTCGATCGGGAAACCGCTCACCGTCAGCGCCGGCAATAACGACGACGCGCCGGGAATCGGCACAATCGTAATATTGGCTTCGATGGCTTTGCGTACAAGAACCATCCCGGGATCGGAAAACACCGGCGTCCCTGCGTCAGAGATCAGCGCAACATTCTTGCCCTGCATCAAATGCTCGATGATGTGGAACGCTCCCGCAGCCTCGTTGTGCTCGTTTAAGCTTTCAATCACCTTTTCCGGTATGCCGTACCGGTTCAGCAAGCGCTGCCCCTCTTTGCGTTCTTCATACACAATGACATCCGCCGCCTTTAAGACATTCACGGCGCGGATCGTCATATCGTCGTAATTCCCAATGGGTGTTGCCACCAGATAAAGAGTACCGCTCACGCAGTTTTCTCCGCAGGATGGCCGTTAATTTCCACTGAATGTTCCCGCCAGAATTTTACCGTCCGGATAATCACTGCGCTCGTCGGGGAGGCCATCAGCAATCCTGCTATCCCGAAGAAATGTCCAAAGACGACGAGGGAGAGTATCAGCACCACCGGGTGCAGGCCAATTTTCTTGCCAACGATTCCGGGGGCCAGAAGCGTGCTCTCCAGCAGATGCTGGCACACATACAGAATAATGACGCCGATAATTTTCGGAGACACGGGATCGCCGCTGCCGGAGGCGGCAAGTATTCCCAACCCCATCGGCAGTAATAGGCCAATGTAGGGTATCAAATCAAGGGCTGCGGTCACAATACCGAGCAAGAGCGCATAATTGACGCCGAGTATCCAAAGAACGACGGTTGCAATCACGCCCTGAATGAGCATGATAATTAGATATCCTCGCAGATAGTCTCCCAGGATTTCGTCGATGGTTTTTACGTATTCCTGAATTAGCCTCTTACGGCCGGCGGGAATAACTCCCTTCACCGCCTTAACGATCTTCGGGTAATCCCACAGCAAGTAGAAGGCAACGAACGGGATGATGACAAAATCGAGCACCTGCGCAATCACGACGGAGATATTCGAGACCACATCGATAAGATTGCCGAGCACGCCCTTCAAAACATCCTCAAGCCGCCCGGGCAATTCCTGCGATACGATCTGACTGATGCGTTCGTACGGAATGCCGTAATTCTGGAGCAATGTATAGAATCTCCGTCCCATCAAGAAATTCCACGAGTCCTGCGCGAAGGTCGATACGCTCGACACCAAATTTTTCAATTGCGCCAGCACGATAGGCACAAGCAAGATGAAGAAGAATACGATCAACCCGACGATAAGTACAACGATGATCAACGAAGATAACCACCGTGATAAGCCCTTCTGATCGAGCAGATCGACAATCGGGTCGAAGATATAGGCAAGAATGAACGCGATGATGAACGGAATGAGAAGCGTGTACAGATCGATGTACACCCAGATGAGGAAAAAACCGGCCGTCAGCCACATCATCCTTCGCACATAGGGCAATGCACGCGCCGGATAGAGCAAAAACAAAATGCTTGCGGTAACGAAGAACGGAGAAAGAATCGGGCTGAGGAGATAGACCAACACGAAGAAGAGCGCGACGCCGATTACCGGCAATGCGATCTCGGATGTTTTACGGATGGTTTCCATGTGCGTTTAAGGAACTGCCTTACCGGTGACCAGTATGCCCGAACCCGCCTGCGCCGCGTTCGGTCTGATCGAGTGCTTCGGCATGAGAAAGAATGGCCCGCGCCACCGGAGCGATAACCAATTGAGCGATACGCGCACCGGGAGTAATGACGAAGTCTTCCGCGCCGAGATTAACCATGATGATGCCGACTTCTCCGCGGTAATCGGAATCGATTGTGCCCGGAGAATTAAGAAGCGTGATGCCGTTTTTTAACGCAAGTCCACTGCGCGGACGAACCTGGCCTTCAAAACCTTCCGGTATTTCTATCGTAAATCCCGCCGGGATGAGTTTGCGCTCGTTGGGATGAAGGGTAATGTCCGATTGAATCGCGGCGCGTAGGTCCATTCCTGCCGCCCCTGCGGTGGCATATTCCGGAAGCTGGAAGTTCTCCGGAGCGCTGCTTGTTTTGGATACCCGTATGTGAATGGTCTGCAGATAGACTGCGGAAATGCTTGGGTGAAATTGCTTATGATTTCGGGACGGAAACGTTTTCCATCATTTCGATAAACTGCCGGAACAAATAATCGCTGTCGTGCGGCCCGGGCGAAGCTTCCGGATGATACTGGACGGAAAACACCGGCAGTTCCCGGTGTCGCAATCCTTCGTTCGTCCCGTCGTTTAAATTGGTGTGGGTAATTTCGATTTCAGAGCCGAGAGAATCGGGATCGACCGCGAAGCCGTGGTTCTGCGAGGTAATTTCAATCTCATTGGTCAACAAATTCTTTACAGGATGGTTCGCACCTCGATGGCCAAATTTCAATTTGAAGGTCTTCCCTCCCAAAGCCAATGCAAGCAACTGATGCCCAAGGCAGATGCCGAAGATAGGTTTTTTATCCAAAAGTTTTTTGATTGTCTCGATTGCATAGCGAGCCGCAGCAGGATCGCCTGGTCCATTCGATAAGAAAATTCCATCGGGATCGAGGCGCAAAACTTCTTCCGCGGGAAATGCCGATGGAACAACGGTAATTGCGCACCCGTACGCGGCAAGCCGGCGGACGATATTCCGCTTCAAACCGTAATCATACACAATGACACGGAATCGCTCGCCATTACGCCGCGCTTCTTTGGCTTGCGGTTTTAGAGCAAACGGCGTAGTATCGACTTGATCCCATTCATAACTGGATTTGCACGTCACCTGGCCGGTAAGATCGAGCCCCTCCATCATCGGAGAATCTTTCACCTTCCGCAACAACCGTGCATCATCCAAATCGCCGGTGGAAAGTATTCCCCGCATTGCACCCGAAGTTCGGAGTATCTTCGTAAGCATACGGGTATCGAGGCCTTCGATGGCAGGAATCTTTTGGCGCTTCAGCCATTCGCCGAGCGGCTCAACTGAGCGATGGTTGCTCGGGATGCCGCTGTATTCCTTCACAACAAAACCTGCGGCAAACGCATGCGCAGATTCCATATCATCAAGATTGACGCCGTAATTTCCGATTAACGGATAGGTCATGGTAACGATTTGGCCGGCATAGGATGGATCGGTGAGGATTTCCTGGTAGCCCGACATGCTGGTATTGAAAACGACCTCGCCGCAGATTTCGGTCTCTGCGCCGAACGAGCTTCCTTCGAAGATCGTCCCGTTCTCAAGCACAAGTTTCGCTTTCATTTTCATTAATTTACTGTTTTTTGAGCAGATATTCAAACGAATGAACGTCATAAAATCAGTGATTTCCGTCAAATTGATATTTACCCCATCAATTCCTATATTAAAGTGCGTTCGAACGGACGTTTGGGATTTTTGTTGATAATACGGGGTTTAGGAAAAAAAAGTTCATGAGTTCGTTTCAACCCACCTCCACGAGTGCTATCGATAAGCGAGCGGCTGTCGGCGGGCACCTTAAAGCTGCCGATAAGTACATCCGGGAGGGAAAAGTGGATTCTGCGATGGCTGAGATCGTAAAGGTTCGCGAAATCGACCCTTCGAATGCCTATGCCCTCGCATTCGAAGAGCGCATAGCCGCTCTCAAAGCTCCTCCTCCCGAAAAGGCGAAAGCCGAAACAGCCCCGGCATCCAAATCCGAAGAAAAGCCTCAAGCAGCAGACAAAACCGGGGATAAACCGAAGTCGAACGACGCAGCGCAAGCAGCCCAATCTCAATCAGCTTCCGCATCCGCCGCTGTCGCATCAACCGTCCGATCGGATATTGAAACTCATCTCGAGGACGAATACCAAAAGAAATTCGCTTCTGAAATCCAAAAAGCCGAGCAACGAGTCAACGACGCCCTCGCGAAGGAAGAAGAAAAACACGCCTCCGAGCGTGCGCAAATGCTTGATCAGCTTCAGAAGGAACGCACGAAATACCGCGAGCAGCTCGAGGCCGATTTCGATAAACGCCTCAAAGACGAGCTCGAAAAAGCCGATGAACAGTATCGCAAGAAATACGAGGAAGACCGGCAGCGAGCCGAATCGGAAATCAGCGCGCAGATCAAAAGCGAATATGAGAGCAAGGGAAAAGAACTCGCCCTTTCACTCGAGAAAGAGCGGAACGCCCTCGCCCTGAAAGAACAGGAATCGATCTCCTCAATGAAGAAGGATTTCGAGAAAGATTTCAATGCCCGTCTAAATACCGAGCTCGATAAAATGAAGGCGTCTTCAAAGCATCACGAGGAAGAGACGGCAGTCGAACGCGAGCAGGCGGTCCGGGCGGAGCTTCAAAAGGAATTTGAGACGCGCATCAGCAATGAGCGCTCATCGATCGAAACGCGGTTCCACGCTCTCCAATTACAGCTTGAAGACACGACAAAAAAGCAGCAGGAACAGATGGCTGCCGAAAGCGACCGCGTGTTGGAGAAGAAACTGGATGAGGTTCGGAAGGCTGAGGCGAAGAAGTATGAAGAGCAGCGCGTTGCCCTGCAGAAATCTCTCGAAAAAGATTATGATGCCAAGATCCAGCAGCGATTAGCCGACGAGCGGAAGAAGTACGAAGCCGATTCGGATGAAGCGGTGAAGGCTGCTCGCGCGCAATTTGAAAAAGAACGCGCCGCCTTAATCGAAAACGAACAAAAGAAGCTTGAATCGCTTCGCGCCGATATCAAGAAGCAGATGCAAGCGGAAATCGCGTCACGGGTAGAGCAAGCCACCCAAGAGGTTAGCCGTTCCTACGAGCACCGGATGGGATTGTTAGGAATGGAAGTTCCGAAGGACAAGGAGCAAAAGCTTAAGATGTACCGGACGCGCGTTCACGACGCCTGGGTTGCGGGTCCATTAACAATGGAAAAAGCTCAACAACTTATGGAACTGCAAGAGCTTCTGGGGCTCGGCTTCGATGAGCATTCGGAGTGTGAGGCCGGCGTGCGCTTGCAACTCTATGCCGAGGCTGTCCAAAAAGCGATCCTTAGTGGTACAGCGAAGCCGAGCGATTCAAAGGCGTTAGAGGACTTGAAAGACAGGTATCA
>DATGFY010000536.1:0-11761 GCA_035308785.1 Bacteroidota bacterium
CATCCCCTTCGCCAGCGTGAGGAGAAGCTCTTCATCCTCAACGAGCATGATCGTTTCATTCCCGCCTAATTCCGAAGGAGGCGCATCAGGGGCATCTTGTTTTTTCTCTCCGCGAAAGATCGGCAAGAGAATGAGGAAAGAAGTTCCCTTCCCCGATCCGGAATCGAGCCGGATAAATCCTCCATGGCTTTTGATGATTCCATACACGACCGCGAGGCCCAGCCCTGTGCCTTTGCCTTTTTCCTTCGTCGTAAAGAACGGTTCGAAAATCCGCGTAACGATATCTTCAGGAATCCCTGATCCCGTATCCGTGAACGTAATTGCACAGTACCGTTCGTCGTTGATGCCGGGAAATTGCTCGCGATAATCGGCGCCTGCAACGGCCTTCGCGGAAATCGATAACCTGCCTCCGTCCGCCATGGCATCCCGGGCGTTAACGCAGAGATTCAGGAAAGCCTGCATCAATTGATTTTGATCGGCGAGGATCGGCGGGAGCGATGGATCCGCCTCAAGGGCAATCTCGATCTTTTTCGGAAACGTGTTATGCAGAAAGCTGTGCAGTTCTTTGAGAACGGCGGAAGCGTCGATCGGTTCGAATGCGGTCTCCGTTTTCCGCGCCATCGTCAACAGCTCGCGCACAATCCCCGTCCCGCGCTGCACCGCCTTTTCGACCGTTTGGAGATCGTAATGAAATTTCCCTTCATCGAGCCGGTGTTGACGGAGAATCGAGACGTACCCGAGAATAATAGCCAGAATATTATTGAAGTCGTGCGCCACCCCGCCTGCAAGCGTGCCGATGCTCTCTAATTTTTGCGCCTGCTGAAGCTGTTCTTCCAATTGCTTTCGTCCTGTCACATCGCGGGCAATCCCTTCCATTGCTGAAAGTGTCCCATCGGTATCGTACAACGGAACGTTTTTTTGTTCGGTCCACACGACATTTCCATTTTTCGCGATGAGGCGCACTGAAACAATATCGTTGAAACCGCCCGAACCCAGAAATATCTGTTCCATCAGACGGCGGTCTTCCGGATGGACAATCTCCAAGAAAAGAGATGGGTTGGCATAAAAATCGCCCGGCGCGTATCCTGTTACCTCGAACACCGCAGGACAAACGTATTCGAACATCGGTGTCGGCGAGAACCTGTACTGATAAATGATGTCATCCGCGTTCTCGGCAAGCCGCCGGAACCGTTCCTCACTCGAACGAAGAGCGTTTTCCGTTCGTTTCTTATGGGTGATATCGCGCGCAATGCCGACAAAACCGACAAGGCGGTCGTTTTCGAAAACCGGCGAGAACGAAAAATCGATAATAAGCGTCTGTTGGTGCTTCCCAATTACCTGTGCATCGAACAAACATTCACGCATCTTTCCGGCCGAGGCGTACTCGAGGTAATTTTCGATATACTGTTTTTCGACGATGATATCGTTCAGAAACTTTCCGATAAGATCTTTCTCGTCGTACCCCACCATCTCCAGCGCCCCGCGGATCACCTGAATCCGGAACCGGTCGTCGGTGAGTATGAAGATATCGTTCATCACAACGAGCGCGGATTTGATTGCGTCGTACAGTGTCACCATGATCTTGTGGCGGAAGATCAGGTATATGGCGATCACCAAGGAGAGCGTCGAAGTGACAATATAGACTTCCTGGTCGTTCGGGAAGACGAGAGAATAGATCGATTGCGTAAATGGACTCGGGAGAACGAGCATGAGCAGCCCGAAGCCCGTCAGGAGCATGTTCGATTTCATCCGCCGCTCGGAGAATCCCTCAATAAACGAAAACAACAACGCAATCCCGATGCTGAAAAATACCGACATCCACGTAACATAGTAGATGTAACCGCTGGCGGAGATCGCTCCGTTCTCCGAGACCGGGCTCGGAATCATCCCATCGAGCACAGTTGCATAGCTGAATAATCCCGCAAAGTAGATCGCGAAAATGATATACTTCGATTTCAGGATATCATAGCGCCGGAGGAAGATGACAATGAAATGCAGGAAGAAGAAAGGAAGGAGCGAGAAGAGAAAGATTGCGAGCGATTCAAGCGGCCCCCGTATATGTCCGACGTATGGCTGCGAGAGCGAATACGATGTAACCCCGAACATAACGAGGCACAAGACGCAGAAGAAATAAAATCTTCCGGTGAGATTCTTTCGCGATTTCTTGAGTATCGTAATCGCGAGTGCAAGATTGGTTACCGTGTAAGCGACGGAAACGTAAAAATAGAGCATACGGTTGGCTATTACCCTATTGTATGTTCAGCTTTGATGACCTGACGGTCATGGCGCAATCTTCCCTCTATTATTGTGGTGCTGTACACAGATTATTGACCGGAGAGAGCTTCCCCCCGGAACAGCGCAAAACAATCTCTGCCGAACGATTCCGGCAAAGAGCTCACATCTTTACCGGTGATGTTCGGATGTCTGGCAGGATTCCGAGCCGAATGGCCCAAGACACCCAGAGTGGAATAGTTCTGCCATCATACGAAGAATTATATACATAGTCAAGAACCCCTCCTTACCAATTCCAACCGAAATAAGCCAATGAACGAAAAAACCTTAGAATCGGCCTTATTTTTAAGATTATTGGGGCCGATGGGAGCGACGGTATGCACGGAATGCGTAGAGCCCTCCCCCAACGACAACCAACAATAGTGCGTACCGGATCTCCTTCAGGAAATCGGGCCGCATGACAAGAACATACACAAAACCAAGGAATGCGATAATTGCGGGGAGTGGGTAAAACCACATCCTGAATGGACGTTCCATTTCCGGCCTTCGGTTCCGGAGAACAATTACTCCTACGGTCTGCGAGAGGAATTGAATGAGCAAGCGAATGACGACAAGAGCGGCGATGACATCGGAAAGCCGCAATGTGCAAAAGATCATCGCAACCGCACCAAGCACAATCAGAGATACATCGGGGATCTTGAATTCAGAATGTACATGCGCGAATGGCTTGAAATAATCTCCTTCAATAGCCGCAGCATACGGGACGCGCGAGTAGCCCAGCAAGAGTGAAAAAATCGAGGCAAAGGCCGTCCATAGAATTAACACGGTCACCGCTTTCCCTGCCCATCCGCCGAAAATCCGCTCCATGAATACCGAAACAACATATCTGCGGGCATCCGAGGATGCACTCTCGCCAAGTTCTTGCCACGGCACAACGCCGAGGATGCTGATGTTCATCACAAGATAGATCACTCCGACAATAAGTATCGAATAGAGAATCGCTCTTGGAATCGTCTTTCCGGGATCCCGCACTTCGCCGCCGATGAAGCACACATTGTAATATCCCCAGTAATCGTAAATTGCAACAAGCATCCCCGCGCCGAGGCCGTTAAAAAATTGCGGGGTGAGAGAAAATGCGCCGGGAGGAAAAGAAAAAGCTCTCGCCGAATCAAAATGCGAAACGCCGGCGCCGATGACCCAAAGAATTGTCACGGCAACACCTACCCACAGATATTTCGCGAGCGTTCCGATGACGCCGATGCGGCGATAGAGAAGGAATACGGCAACCGCGCAAACTCCCATCGCAACGAATGTTCCGGGTGTAATCGCAAGACTTAGGGAGAATGTGCCGAGCAGAGGCAGCGATGGACGGAGATCGACCGCAACGATCGATTTTCCGAGGGCGGGAAAGAGGTATGCTGCATACTGCGCAAATCCCAGACACCCGGAGGCGATCGAGAGCGGTGCGCTGAAACTGAGCTGCCAGATAAACAGAAATGCCATCACCCGGCCGAACCCTTTCGGGTTGTAGATTTCTTTCAGGTAGCGGTACGAACCGCCCGAACCCGGCATCGCAGCGCCAAGTTCTGCCCAGACCAAACCATCGCAGATAACAATGGCGGCACCAGCCAACCACCCGAGGATCGCCTGCGGCCCGCCCATCGCCGCCACAATCAGCGGAATGGTGATAAACGGTCCCACCCCAATCATATCGATCGTGTTCAGCGCAACCGCTTCGCGGAGGCCTATGCCCCGGACGAGCCGATTCTCGCCGGAATTATCCCGAGGTGTTGGCATGTTCGCCGTTGACGGTTAGTCTTCGAACTCCCAGCTTACGCCGAACCGCAGCGCCCGATCGGGCATCGGATACAACGTCGTAATATAATAGGTCCGGTCGAAGAGGTTGTTCCACACAAAATGAATGTGCGCAGAGCCGATCTTTGCGACCATCACGAAATCGACAACTCCTATGGTGCCGACGTCGTTCACATCGCTGGACAGATATTGCTGCACCAATGGATCGAACCGGGGCGAGACGAAATTTGCCACCGCCCTGCCGCGGAAACCCGCCTTCAAATTCAGATGCCCATCGTACAAATCGCTCCAATAGTAAATGCTCCCGATACCGGAGATCTTCGGAAAAAGCTGTTCGTTCGAATCGGTGATCAAACAATATTGGGCCTCGCCTTCGGCGTAGAACTTGCCGAACCGCGCCGTAAGATTGCCCGATACTCCCTGAAGAAGTTCGGATGGCATGGTGGTAAACGCGAACTTCGTCGTCGATGAGGCAACGGGTTCGAGGACGATGAGATCGGAGATGCTTCTGCGGAAGTACTTCAACTCGCCGGTCACTGCGCTGTCGATATGCAGCCGTCCGCCCGCTTCAACCAAATCGTGAGTCTCAGGGTTTACTCCGTTTAAGGTGTTTGTGATCGTGCTGTCGGTCCAATACAGTTCTTGATACGTTGGGAACCTGTATGAATGTGAGAAACCTCCAAAAAGTTCCGCCGTTGCCCCGTCCGCAAGCGTCCCATCCGCTCCATAGGATATGCGCGAATGAGAAAAATATTGATCGAACCGGAAATATCCCGCCGCGATGATGTTTTCAATTGGCGAAATATCAGTTTTGCCATAGACGGCGGACCGCGTTTGCAATTGCTGTCCGGTCAGCGGACTTGCAATGACGCCGAGCCGCTCCACTTCCGCCCCGGCATCGAGCCGCTGCCTGCCGATGACCAGGTCTTGCAAGTACTTCAATCCGAACCATTGCGAACGGTTATCCACGCTGTAATATCCCGAATTGGGGTCGAGCATGGAAGGTTCGACCCGGATTTCACGCAAGTTCGTCGAGTGATATAATGTGAGAGTCGAGATGAGCGTTGAATCGGGAAAAAACCGGAATGCTCCGCCTAACTGCAGATCGTACCTTGTGATTTTTTCGTAGAGGGCCGAATCGTGAATCGCCCCGAAGAATTGGCTGTACTGGTACGCCTCGGGAATCGAATCGATAATGCCGCCGTTCAGCTCGTTCATCGTTGAGTTGTACATCAGCGATCCGAAGAGATCGACATAATCGTTCAGATCGTAACGCAGCTTCAGCCGGGCGCTCCAAAGTTCGTAATCGCTGTTTAAAAATCTGCCGCCGGTCGTTGTGTGCGTTGCGCCAACGGAGATATTCATTGCGCGGAGGATATTCTGCGTAAACATGCCGTCGAATGTGCTAAAGCCGTATTCGCTTTGGCTGTAATGGATGCGAGAATAGGCATGAAAAGCGCGCCGCGATTTGGTGACGAAATTAATTGCACCCCCGGTCGCATTCAGGCCGTAGAGAAAGGCGCGTGTGCCGGGGATGTATTCGATGCGTCCGATTTGTTCGGACGGATAGAGGGAGAGATCGAACAGGCCGGTCATCGGATCGTTGAGAGGAACGCCATCTGCCAGAAAGGCGATCGAATGTTCCCCCAACCCATTGATAGTAAGATCGTTGTACTGCCCCGGACTGCCGAGGTCCCGGATGAATACGCCATCCATGATCGAAAACAGATCTCCCGTATAGCTGTAATCGCGGTAATCCATGTCGGAGTCGGCAAGAACAGACGAACCCGACAAGCTCCGGTCGATAGACCCGAGCATTGGAATTTGTTTGATGCGCGCTTGAATCGAATCGCGGCGCGAAAGCGTATCGGCCTTTACGCTATCGGGGGAAAATGGGAGGGCGAATAGATTATGCGGAGCGGCAAAAAGGAGAAGAATAAACGCGCCCGCTATACCTGCTAATCTTCGCAATAGTATTCTCAGTGGTTGAAAGTCTTAGAAAATATAGAGAAATGAGGGATAAAAAGAAAATAGGTATTAGGTTCGCGGGATCGAAAACGTATCGAATTTCCCGCGAAGATTCGCCGCGCACGTTTCCGCTTCCCGGTTATCCGTAAACAACCCAAACACTGCGGACCCGCTGCCCGATAGCTGTGTGAACACCGCGCCGGCGAGATGCAGTTCCCGTTTTACTTCGGCAACGATGGGGTAATTACGAAGGACAACGGGCTCAAAATCGTTACGAAGGAGGTTCATCAGAATCCTCGGATCGGAAAGGTTTTCTGTGACGATCTGCTTCAGCGAATGCGGGTAGGGCCCTTCGGAGGGTTTGACATTCGCGTATGCCCATGCGGTTGAGATATGAACGCGCGGGTACACGACGACAATCGAGTACGGCATTTTTAGATCAAAATATTCGAGCACCTCTCCGCGTCCCGTACCCTGCGCGGCGCCTTCGTTCAGGAAATACGGAACATCTGCGCCGAGTTTGACTGCAAGAGTATGCAGGTCTTTGCGCGTTGCAGAAATCCCCCACAACTTCACAAGGCCCAGCAGCGTCGAAGCTGCGTCCGAGCTTCCGCCCCCAAGACCCGCTCCAATAGGAATCATCTTCTGAAGAGTAATCCGTGCTCCACCGCCGATGGCAAAACGTTCTTGCACCAACCGTGCAGCGCGCACACAAAGGTTCGTCTCATCGGAAGGAACTCCCGGCGAATCGCACGAAAACTCAATCGTGTTTGCCTCCTCGAGCGTGATCTCGTCAAAAATACCAATCCGGTAAAAGACGGTTTCGATATCATGATAACCGTCAGGCCGCTTCCGGAGAACCCGGATGCCCAGGTTGATTTTTGCAGGAGCGTTACAGCGTATCATGCAGGGAAGTAGGGTGCATAAACGTAATCAATATACCTCCAAAATCGCTTAATTGCACCTATTTGCAGGTCTTGCAATAGTTGACTATCTTACATCGTATTTCAGTATTAATTGGCGAACACACGAGCTTGTTCCATAGCGCTATTCCTCGAAAACTCCTCGCCGCGGCGGTCGGCATCCTTTGTGCATCCCTGATTCTCTTCCCCATGAGTTGCGACCCGATTTCGGTTCCGGATACCCCCGCCGATATCGACGTTCACGGGGAAATTCTTGGCTTCGTCTTGCCGGATACCGTGCAGGTAAACTCCGAAGTCGTTGTGCAAATAAGCACCGTGAATCCGTGCGGCGTCGTTTCGACGCGCGTGGCGCAATTCGATGATACGACCGGAACCGGAATAACACGCGTCTTCGTTCCGTTCTTCCATGTCGATCCGGGGGGCAGCTGTCCCGATCAGGGCACGACAACTTCAGTTGCCGAATCGCTGGCATATTCCTCTGTAGGCGTTCAAACCGTTGCCGCCTCAGGCGATGAAACTCGCGGCGAATTGGGTTTTTACACGCAGAACGTTCTTGTGGTTCCATCGTTTACTCACGCGCCGGTTTTTCATCTCCACTTTCAGTTTCTCGATGAGCGTGGGAACCCGCGGCCAAGCTATCCAACCTCGATGCATTTTACCAACCGGCCCGGGGTATCTTCCGATCCATTCCCTATCGTTGCCGATGACTCGGGAATCTGGGATACGACCTTTACGGATACCATCGGTTCGATCCATTATACGATCGCGACCGCGCATTTTACCGCGCGCCGCGGCATCACTGAAAACGGGATGATCATTCAATGAAGACCCGCTCGATTCGCATCGGAAACGTCACAATCGGAGGAGGAAAGGGAATCGTCCTCATCGCCGGCCCGTGCGTCGTCGAGGGACGCGAGATGATCCTGCGCACCGCCGGATCGATTCAAAAGATCGCTTCGCGCCATAAAATTCCGGTTATCTTTAAATCTTCCTACAAGAAAGCGAACCGTACCAGCGGGAAAACATTTACCGGCATCGGGATGGACGATGCACTGCGAATCCTCGAAGACGTTCGCGAATCGTTCGGGATGCCGATCCTCACCGACGTTCATTCGGAATCGGAAGTATCGGCCGCCGCCGATGTCGCCGACGTACTCCAGATTCCCGCCTTCCTCTGCCGCCAAACGGAGTTGCTCCAAGCGGCGGGGAGAACCGGCAAAGCGGTGAATATCAAGAAAGGGCAATTTATGGCGCCCGAAGATATGCGCCTTCAGGCGGAGAAGGTCGGCGCGACGAAGAATACTAAGGTCATGCTCACCGAACGCGGCACAACGTTCGGTTACCATAACCTTGTCGTGGATATGCGCTCGCTGGCAATCATGAAGGAATCCGGTTATCCCGTCATTCTCGACGCAACGCATTCGGTGCAACTCCCCGGCGGCGAGCAGAACCGGTCAGGCGGCCAGCCCGAGTTTATTTTCCCTATAGCCCGCGCAGGGGTGGCAGTGGGCATCGATGGGATCTTTGTCGAAACGCATCCCAATCCGGCGCGCGCATTGAGCGATGCATCAAGCCAGTTGAAACTCGTCTTGCTCGATAGTCTGTTGAGCGAGGTCGGCGCAATCGATCTCCTCGTGAAGAAACGGTTGAAAATCTAATATGCGGATATCTGCCTCTCTGCGCGAATTGCTTCGCGGAATAAAATTAGTGATCCTCGATGTCGATGGCGTCCTCACCGATGGAAGGATGATTTACGGCTCTGATGCGACCGAGTACCGTCTGTTCGATGTCCATGACGGATACGGGATATCCGCCGCAATTGCCGCAGGGATGCATTTTGCGATCGTTTCCCGCGGCAACTCGAATGCGGTCGCGGTCCGCGCAAAGATGCTGGGCATTACGGAACTCCACCAGGGGGTTCGCAGCAAAGATGAAGTTCTACCCGCTCTTCTGAAAAAGTTCGGCGTGACCGCGGAGGAAGCCTGCTTCATGGGCGACGATGAACCCGATCTCCCGTTATTAAAAATTGTCGGCGTTAGCGCCGCGCCTTCAACTGCGTATCATACCGTACTGAAGCACGTCGATCTGGTGACCGCAGCCGGCGGCGGCCGCGGGGCTGTCCGGGAATTGATCGATGAAATTCTCCGCGCGAAGAAATTATAGCTGCCGGAACACCTTCGGCATGAAACACGGAAATGGAAGAACGTGAATATCCCCGGCCTCTCGCTCCACGCGAACGGGAGTTCCTCGAATGGGTCCTCCCTTCTGACCGGGCCGGATATCGAACTCATCGCGAACTGATAGCGACTCTTTCAGTCATCGGCGAAGGACGCCGCGGAGAGGGAGAAATCATCCTCGGCGCGCCGGGCGATACTCCCGATTTCAGCGCTCCGCTTCCGGCCGTGCTTGCGTACGGAATGATTGAGACCGATCACGGAACAATTTCGGTTACGGTTCGCGAAATGCTCGACAACCAAGTCTCGGTAGAGATCGTCGGCCACGGAACGGAAACCGTGCCGGAACAGTTTACCGAACGGCGCCGTTGGACGTATTCAACATGGCGTCCCGGCGAACGGTGTCCGCAATGCGGGCAAGCGCTCCGCGAAGTAACGATGCACGCGCCGGGAGGCAAGAGTTTTGATCTTGCCATCTGTGCCAACGATCGAAAGATTTGGTTTTACAATGGAGAAACTGAAGTCGTTCATCTGATACCGGTAACCAATTTTCATAATGAATTAATGCTTCACAAAAATATACGCGATCCAAAGGTGGCGCTCGATCCCAAGCGATTGTTTTCAACGCTCGGAGAATACACCGATGCCGACCTGACGTACGCGTTCCTCACATATAACAAGCTCCGGCCAAAAGTTATTTTGGAACAGGGCGTGGAAGCCGAAACAAAAGATTCCCCGACATTGATTTCCCGCGTCGCTAAATTATTCAGGCCTTAACCATGGATTCGGTCATACAAAAAGGTAAACAAGTAATACAGATCGAAGCCGAAGCGGTTGCAGCGCTACTCAACCGCATCGATGCCGAATTCGTCCGCGCAGTCAATTTGTTGTACGAGTGCAAAGGCCGGGTGATCGTTACGGGGATGGGCAAATCGGGCATCATTGCGCGGAAAATCGTCGCAACATTGAACTCGACCGGAACCGCGGCGATGTTCCTCCACCCTTCCGACGCCATTCATGGCGATCTCGGCGCCGTGAGGAATGATGACGTGGTTGTCTGCATTTCCAAAAGCGGTGATACGGGCGAGCTTCACCATCTATTGTCGGTTTTTAAACGGATGAACGTCCCCGTCATAGCAATGGTCGGCAATCTCAACTCATCGCTCGCCAAATCGTCCGATGTGGTTCTTGATGTCAGCGTGAAAGAAGAAGCCTGCCCGCACGATCTTGCCCCCACCGCATCGACTACGGCAACGCTGGCCATGGGTGATGCGCTCGCAATCGCGCTGCTCGATAAACGCAATTTCACCGCCGAAGAATTCGCCATGTACCACCCCGGCGGCAACCTCGGCAAGCGGCTGACCCTCAAAATTTCCGAGTTCATGGTCAAAGGAAAAGGAGTGCCGATCGTCAGCACCGATATACCGGTGCGCGACGCAATCCTGGAGATGACCTCCAAACGCCTCGGCGCAACGTGCGTCGTCGATGCCAGCGGCGTGCTTGTTGGCATCATTACCGATGGCGACTTGCGGCGCATGCTGCAAAAATCGACCGATATCAGCGGCCGCACGGCAGGCGAAGTGATGACCAAAAACCCAAAAACGATTTACGGAAACATTCTTGCCTCGGCGGCGCTGCAGGAATTGGAAACGCATAACATCACCCAACTGATCGTTGTCGATAGTGCCAAAAAGCCGGTCGGCATGGTGCATTTGCACGAATTAGTGAAAGCCGGGCTCGGTGGAGAGCAAAGCTAGAATGACGCGCCGGCTTCAATCAATACTGCTTATCATCATTGCCGCAGTATCGCTTATCGGCTGCGAAGACAAATTCCAGCCGTCGGTTGCATCGAAGGTTGCAGCGGATATCCCCTCGCAAGAAAGCTGGCACACGAAAATCACCTTCTCGGATTCGGGAAAGGTTTCTGCCATTCTCCATGCGGGCCATATCGCAGTCTATGAAAACAGGCAATACACGATACTCGATTCGAATATTACGGTCGATTTTTTCGATAAAGATGAGAAACACACCTCAACCCTTACGGCGCGCAGCGGTAAAGTGAACGATATTACGCACGATCTTGAAGCAAACGACCATGTCGTCGTTGTCTCCGATAGCGGAACAACGCTCCGCACCGAGCAGCTTTTTTGGACGAACCTGACGCAGAAAATCCATACGCCGCTCTTCGTCGATATTACTTCGCCGACGGAGCATATCCAGGGAACGGGATTCGAATCCGACCAAGCGCTCAAGCACTATACGATTCAGCAGGTTACCGGCCAGGCGGTTACGAACCAATGACCCGGCGGCAGCGTACGTGGGGCGCACGAATATTTTTTTTTCTTATTGCAGTAGGCGCAATCCCGGCCGGTTCCCGGGCTCAGGAAAGCGATTCCCTTGTTCATGTTCAGCATGCCGATAGTCTTGTCGGTTCTGTGCTGAATGGCGAGAACGTCCGTGAATTGATCGGGCATGTGAAGATTACGCATGGCACGACCACCGTCACCTGCGCCAAGGCGGTGCAATTCCTTCGCGAAAACAAGGTGAGCTTAGAAGGAGAAGTCACCGTGACCGATGACAGCATGACAATGCTTGCCCAACACGGGATGTATTACGCCACGGATCGCACCGCGGAAGGGTTGGATGGCG
>DATGFY010000537.1:0-4621 GCA_035308785.1 Bacteroidota bacterium
CAGTACCATTTTTTGCACAACGGCAATACGGTTCGAATCAATGATGCAAGTAATACGGTCCACTCCGTCGATTGCTCGAAGAATAACTGCATCATTGATATGCGCTACTATTACGCCATGCGCGCATTGATGAACGGAATGTTAAACACGAACCGCGTGCATTTTGTGAATGTGGAACACCTCGCGTCTCAAAATAAAACGTCATTGCGAGGAGCGCCGTCAACGTAGTTGACGGGACGACGAAGCAATCCCCCCGTCAGTGTGCACGATGGCTGTGAGATTGCTTCGCGTCGCGCCTGCGGGCGCGAAATCCGCTCGCAATGACGACACGTTTTTTATGCCAGAACCCATAACCGACATACATCCCCCAAAGTACTCAACCCTGACGTTCACTCTCAACGGCAACCCGTTCACCGCGTCGATCGCGGGCGATATGTCGTTAATGGACGTGCTGCGCGAGCAAGCGGGATTGATCTCGCCCAAGAACGGCTGTGCCCCGCAAGGATCGTGCGGCTGCTGCACGGTCATCGTCGAAGGCAAGGCGGTCGCCTCGTGCGCCGTCCCGGCATCGAAGGCTGCGGGCAAGAGCGTTGTCACCCTTGAAGGCCTTTCCGACCGCGAGCGCGACATCTTCGCGAAATCGTTCACGCTCTCCGCCGGCCTCCAGTGCGGTTTCTGCATTCCCGGAATCGTTTCGCGCGCAAAAAGTTTGATCGATAAGAACCCGAACCCCTCGCGCGACGAGATCGGCCGCTCGCTGAATAATCATATCTGCCGGTGTACCGGTTATGTGAAGATCGTCGATGCGATCGAACTTGCGGCGGGAGCGTTCCGTGGCGAGCCGCTCCCCGAACCCGACTACTCCGGCAAGATCGGCACCAGTCTCCCCCGCATGGACGGCGAAAAGTTCGCCATGGGCGAACGTCCCTACATCGATGACATCACAATGCCGGGCATGCTCCATGCGGCGTTCGCATTTTCCTCCTCTCCGCGAATCAAAGTAAACAAGATCGATACCTCCAGCGCAGAACAATACCCCGGCGTCGTCAAAATCGTAACGGCAAAAGATGTCCGCGGCCAGCGAAAGCAAGGACTCATCTATAAAGACTGGCCGATGTTTGTCGCTGAAGGCGAAACCACCCATTGCATCGGCGATATCCTCGCCGGCGTCGTCGCGATCGATGCGCGCACTGCCCGTGCAGCGGTCGATCTGATCAGAATCGAGCACGACGTTCTCCCCGGCATTTTCGATCCTGAAGAAGCGCTCAAACCCGGCGCTCCGCAGGTTCACGATCACCATGAGAATCTGCTGTCAAAATCTGTCATCAAGCGCGGCAACGTGGACGAAGCTCTGGCAAACTCCGCTTTCGTCGAAACGCGCACATTCGAAACGCAGATGATCGAGCACGCATTTTTGGAACCTGAAAGCTCCATCGCCTTCCGCACCAACGGCACACTCGAAGTGCTCAGCCAGGGACAGGGAGTATTCGATGACCGCAAGCAGATCGCATCATTCCTCGGTCTTCCCGAGGAGAGCATCAAAGTCACGCTCATCACCAATGGCGGGGCGTTCGGCGGCAAAGAAGATTTAAGCATTCAAGCGCAAGTTGCGTTGATGGCGCTGCTCACCGATACGCCCGTGAAAGCCACGCTCTCCCGCGAAGAAAGCATCCGCCTGCACCCCAAGCGCCACCCGATCAAGATGACGTATACTGTCGGCTGCGATATCAATGGTAAGCTTACCGCTGTTCGCGCGCGGATGATCGGTGATAAAGGCGCGTATGCATCGGTCGGCACCAAGGTGCTCGAGCGCGCGGCAGGCCACGCCTGCGGCCCATATAATATTTTACATTCCGACGTCGAAGCGCTCGCTGTCTATACCAACAATCTCCCCTGCGGCGCAATGCGCGGCTTTGGCGCTAATCAGGCGTCGTTCGCCATCGAAGGAATGATGGACATCCTCGCCGAAAAAGTCGGCATCGATGGATGGGAAATCCGCTGGCGCAATGTCGTCGATATCGGCGATACGTTTTGCACCGGACAGGTGTTCGAACGGGCCGTCGGCATTCGGAAAACGCTTCTCGCGGTCAAAGATATTTATTATTCATCGAAATACGCGGGCATCGGCTGCGGCATTAAGAATGTCGGCATCGGCAACGGCATGCCGGAGTACGGCCAGGCGATCGTCACCATCAACCCCGATGAAACGCTGACGATCAACACCGGCTTCACCGAAATGGGCCAGGGTTTCTGCACGGTGATGATTCAATTTTTCTGCGATGTCACCGGCATCGATCCGCGCAAGGTCCGCGTCGATATCGATACCACCCAGCCCACCCTTTGCGGCATGACCACCGCTTCACGCGCTACCGTCCTCGGCGGCCGAGCAGTCATTAAAGCGGCAGAACAGATGAAGAGCGATCTCGATGCGGGCAAATCCCTTCGCGATCTTATCGGCACAAAATATTCCGGCGAAGTCGTTATCGATTACACCACCGCGCTCGATGCCAAGACCGATAAGCCTGTCACGCACATGACGTTCGGTTTCGCCACGCAGGTCTGCATCCTCGATGATGATGGCAAGTTGAAAACGTTCGTAGCGGCGCACGATGTCGGCCGCGTCATCAACAAGAAACTGCTGGAAGGCCAGCTCGAAGGTTCAATCCACATGGGATTGGGCTACGCCCTCACGGAAGATTTGAAGCTCAAAGACGGCGTGCCCGAATCGTTCAAGCTCCGCTCGCTCGGCCTCCTCCGCGCAAAGGACATGCCCGAAACCAAGATTATTTTGATCGAAGAGCACGAGAGTGAAGGCCCCTTCGGCGCAAAAGGCGTCGGCGAGATCGGCCTCGTCCCTACTGCCGGAGCAGTCGCAGGGGCGCTGTACAAGTTCGACGGCATCCGCCGCTACAAATTGCCGATGAAGGATTCTCCCGCGGCAAGAGCAATTATTGGGATGCTCACGCCGGATTAACTGGTCATTGCGAGCGCAGCGAAGCAATCCCGCAAACAGTTTGCAAAATGGATGGGGATTGCTTCGCGTCGTGCCTGCGGGCACGATCCGCCCGCCGCGGACCGCTCGCAATGACTATCGCATCTCAGGCCATTTTTTAATTTCGCTCTCCATTTAGTATATTATCCCTCCATGTCCAAACTCATCAAGAAACATTACCCTGCCGTCGCGAAGCGCACCGCCCGCCGATGCAAAGAGCAGGGCATCGTCATCCCCACATTCGCGCAAATGCGCAATCCCGATTCGATCCCCAAGGCCGTCAAAACGAAACTTTCGAAGGTCGGCCTCTGGGATGTCAATCCGCTGAATCTCTTTCGAATCACCTGGAAGAACAATATCCACAACGGATCGTTCGGCGGCGTCAATGCGGTTGAAATACCGTCGTCCATATCCGGAGTAAACGCCCGGATAATCGGGCTCGTTGGAAAGTATTTCCCGACCGGCGCGCATAAAGTCGGCGCGGCATTCGGCTGCCTCGTCCCGCGGCTGGTGAGCGGCGAATTCGACCCGCAGAAACATAAAGCCGTTTGGCCGTCCACCGGCAATTTCTGCCGCGGCGGCGCATTCGATTGCGCGTTGCTCGATTGCACCTCGGTCGCAATCCTTCCCGAAGGCATGTCGAAAGAACGCTTTACGTGGCTGAAAGAAATCGGCGCGGAGGTCATCGCCACCCCGGGCACCGAATCGAACGTGAAAGAGATTTACGATAAATGCTGGGAACTCAAGCGCGACCCGATCAACATGATTTTCAACCAGTTCGAGGAATTCGGCAACCCGATCTGGCACTACAATGTCACCGGTCCCGCAATCGAAGAAGTTTTTCAATCGCTTGGCAAGAATCTCCGCGCATCGGCATATATTTCCGCCACCGGTTCTGCCGGCACCATCGCCGCAGGCGATTATCTTAAAGCACAATTCCCCGCCCTGAAAGTCGTCGCCACCGAAGCCTTGCAATGCCCCACACTATTGATGAACGGTTTCGGCGCGCACCGCATCGAAGGCATTGGCGATAAGCATATACCGTGGGTGCATAACGTGATGAATACCGACGCCGTTGCAGCGATCGACGATGAAGATTGCATGCGCTTGCTGCGGTTGTTCAATGAAAAAGAGGGCGTGAAATATCTTACCTCAGCGGGGGTTTCCGCCAATGACCGCGAGAACCTTCCTCTCCTCGGCATTTCGAGCATCTGCAACCTTCTCGCCGCGATCAAGACGGCGAAATATTTCGAGATGAACGAGCGCGACGTGATTTTCACCATTTTCACCGATTCGACCGACTTGTACAAATCGCGTCTCGCCGAACTGCAGCACGAGCACGGCAAGTATTCCGCCATCGATGCCGCGAAAGATCACGCCGGCCCCCTCGCCCACCAGAGCATCGATTATTTCAAAGAGTTAAGCTACTACGACCGCAAAGCGATCCACAACCTAAAGTACTTCACGTGGGTGGAACAGCAGGGCAAGACCTATGAAGAAATCCTCGCCCAGTGGGATCCCGAATACTGGCGCTCGCTCTTCGAAGACGAAGTGAAAGAGTTCGATGCATTGATCGAAGAATTTAATTTGCTTGCCGATTAAGTGTTTTTGTAGCCGCGGGCTTTATGC
>DATGFY010000538.1:0-4641 GCA_035308785.1 Bacteroidota bacterium
TGTTGATCAAGGTGGCAAACGATGTTCTCGAAAAAAATGCGTTGGCGGTAATCGGGAAGTCGGAGACGTATCCCTCGCGAGAATACGAAGAAGCCGTTGCTCTTGCCGAGTCGTTTGGTGCGCGGTACATCACTGTTAAGACCGAAGAAACCGACGACCTGAAGTTCCGCGAGAACCCGCCCGACCGCTGTTATTTTTGTAAGACCGAATTGTTTTCCAAACTTACCGAAATCGCAGCACAAGAAAAGATAGCCTGGATTGCCGATGGAACCATCACCGATGATATGGGCGACTTCCGTCCCGGCATGAAAGCCAAGAGCGAACAAAACGTCCGCTCCCCATTGCTTGAAGCGGGCATGTCCAAGAACGATGTGCGCGAGCTTTCCAAAGCGCTTGGCCTGCCGACGTGGGACAAAGGTTCCTTCGCCTGTCTTTCGTCCCGTTTCCCGTATGGTCAGGGTATTACCAAGGAAGCTCTGGTGAAAGTCGATGGCGCCGAAACGCTCTTCCGCGATCTCGGCTTCCGGTATTTCCGCGTGCGTTACCACGACGACAAAACCGCGCGCGTTGAAGTTGGGCCGACGGAAATTCCCCGCCTCCTCGATAACGATTTGCGCGAGCGGATCGTCAAACATCTCAAGGGGCTCGGCTTCACTTACGTTACCCTCGACCTTCAAGGGTACCGAACGGGATCGATGAATGAAGTGTTGACGGTGAAAGCGAAAGAAGAGTATATGAAGTAAGGTGCTTCATTCAGAATACTAAAGTGCGAATGCCGACCCTCGGCATTCGCACTTTGCATTTTAGGTCTTTACTTCTTGTACTCGTACGAACTCATATACGTCGTGCGCGGTAGGAAATATGTCATGTCGCGCTCGCAGTGGAGAGGGTAGGCGAGCGAATCGAACACGACTGAGATGCTTTCCGTAACACTGTCCTTCCCGATCACTTGAAATTTCACCGGCACAATGATGTTGGTGTCCGGGAATGAATACCAATCCATCACTCTCGCGCTATCGATCTCTTTTGCAAACAGCGGAGTGGCAAATCTCCGAATAGATTTCATTCCGCGCGAATAGCGTACATTCACCGTGTACGGCCTGAAAGCACAGTTGAGCATTAACTTAATATCGTAGCTCGTCGTATCGCCGTTTTGTGTGACGGTTTGAGCGCGGTCGATCTTTAACCATGTCGTATCGAATTTTGAACGAATCGGAATGGATACTTCGGTCGCCTTTGGCAACAATGTATCCCCGGCTTCAGTATGGACCTTCACGGAGGTAAGGTATTCGGGGCTCGTGAGATGCACGTTCTTCGTACTCTTATTCATGTCATACACCTCCGCGATATGCACGTCGCGGTACCAAAAGTTATTATAGACCGGCCGGTTAATGGCGGCAATCGAAATAAATACCGTCAGCAGAATCGCAGCTATCGCGAATCCGCGCGACCGGATCCATGTGAGGAAATGTACTAAGCCCGGAGAATCGCGAAGCACCGCAGTAAAAGCCGTCGCGAACGGAAACAAAAATATTGTGAAGAACAAGGCGAACACAAGATTAGTGGCGCAAATTGTCGCAAAATTATCTGCCGCCAAACCGGAGCCGAACGAACGGAGGACAATATCGTACCATTCCGAAAAAAATAATCTGAGCAACGGTAGGGGGGCAAGGCACACAAGAACAAGCCGGAGCGACTGCTTTTTAATAACCAAAGCCAGCGAAGCGAAGAGAAGCCCCAAAGCCGGATAAATCGCAAGTTTGATATTCATCAAACCAAACCCGATTGTCAGAAGCACGAGCGCAATAAACGTCGGACGGAATAACGCATAGACGCAATGGGTTATTTTAAGTTTGCGCGCAAGGCGGAAGCAAACTGCCAGACCGATGAGGGATGCAGCGAATGCTAAGACATAGTAGAGGGGAATATCGGTGAACCATGGATGGCGATATCCTTTGATTACCCCGATGACATCCCATGAAAACCATGCGAAGCTGACAAAGATAAACGAGAGCAGGAAATGCTTGAGTGTCGGCACGCTGTGTCGTGTTGGATCGTTGTTTGGCAAGCGATTCTTGCGTAGCGAGATAAACAATAAAAAGCCAATCAATATTGAAACGGCGCTGAAAGCCCACAGCGACCAGATTGGGAAGATGATCGCCGTTGGGCCCCGCAGAAGGAGCCAATGCTCCTCCGTGGTTCTGGAAGGCACCCCGCCATCGAACCGTTCAAACAGCCGAACGATCAGATCGCCCGACCGTTTCAATCCCCTCGGATCGAAATTCTGAAAATTATCTCGCGGGGTGTGAATGGGGGAATAGACGTCGGTGGAAAAATCAATTGCGGGAATGCCTTTTCTCAAGAACGGCTCTTGATCCGAACCCGAGCCCGCTTTCCCTGCGTAGTTGATGGCAAAGAAATGAGTAGGGTAGCGGAGATTGCGGTAACCTAAGTTGTAGAATTCCTGTGCAGCCGCGCGAATAAGCCACGGCGGCGCCGAAGCTCCGTGAGTATCCGGGTCCATATCGATAATTCCAAGCCCGTTCGCCATATCGATTTGCAGCATCAGATCGATGCTGTCCAGCATCGAAAAATGATCGGCGAAATAATACGACCCTTCCAGTCCTTGTTCCTCGCCGCCGAAACAGCAAAACACAATCGATGAATGATGCTGAGTCTTCGCGAGGACATGGGCAAGTTCTATCACTGTTGAGGCGCCTGAGCCATCGTCATCCGCGCCGGGGATCTCCGGTCCGGCAGAATCGATATGGCCGCCGAGACAGATCATCCGCCCCGTCTTCCCGCGTTTAATTCCAACGGCAATGCCGCTTGTTGTAATTGCGCGCGACGAGGTGAGCATCGGCATGATGTAGGCGGTATCGCAGCCATACTCTTTGAATTTCGCAACGGCATATTCCAGCGCACGGTGTTCTGCCGGAGAGCCCATCGGGCGCGGTCCTATTGTTACGCTGAGCATCTCATCGTTCTTGAGCGCCTCGATTTCGGAAAATTCCGTTTGAGAATATGCAGAGACCGCTAGGAGTGTGAGGAGGGTGGCGAGGAGGATCTGCTTCATGCCGATGTTCCTTTCGTCAGGTGTTGTTCAAAAAAACTCAGAATTTTTTTCTCGTACATTGCGCCGGCCACGCTCCAAATATCCATGTGGCTTGCGCTTTCGATTGGGAGCAATTCTTTCGGCTCGTTCGCGGCCTCGTAGAGTTTCCGCGAATAGGTATGCTTGATCAAGGCGTCGTTCATTCCGAAGATGAAGAGAATTGGCGAATGAATCGCAGCAACAGCCGTGAGCGGGGAAACATCGTTTGCCTTGAACTTCGCCATCATCTCCGATCGCTTGATGACAAGATTGCGAAGATAGTGGAATGGCAGTTTGATAATCCGCCTTTGGTAGTCATCAAAGATCGTGCGAAGCGATGCAAACGAATTTTCGGCAATGACGGCGCTGACGCGGTCGTCGATCGCGGCTGTTTGCAACGCAACTGCGGCGCCCATCGAAATCCCGAACAATCCGATGGGTTGCTGCGAGATGTCGCTTCGCGATCTCAGGTAATCGATGACCCGGGAGCAGTCGAATTTTTCGTAATAGCCATAGGTGCAATAGATGCCGTCGCTTTCGCCGTGGGCGCGCGCGTCGTAGAGCAAGACGTTGAAATGATTCTTCTGCATCAAGGCCGCAAATCGGAGTCCATCGATCTTGCAATCGCTGACGCCGTGAAGATAAATAAGTGTTCCCCGAACGGGCTGTTCCGCCTTGATAAGCCAGCTATTAAGTTTAAGACCATTTTCTGCGAGGATGTTGATTTCTTCGTAGGGAAGTCCTGCCTCTGCGGGACTTGTTGGCCGGCCAAGTTTACGATAAAACTCCGCCGTCCGCTTCCGTGGGTGCAAAAGCATTTTCGGGCCGATGATAAGAAGAACAACGGTAATCCCCGAAAGGATAAGGATAAGTCCCGTTAAAAGGGCGGTGAGAGGATTCATATCAATTTTCTGGTGTAAATATACAGGGATGGCGCGGAAAATACAAAACAGCCGCCTTAGTCATTGCAAGCGAATCCCGTCATGTCCAATTTACCCGACGTCTATGTGGCGGGTTATCTCTCCAGTCCAGGTAGCTCCCCCTATGCGTCATTCCAGCACAATCCCTCCCCCTCCCCCGAGTGTGTCATTCCCGCCTTGTCCGCCTCAGGAGGAATGCTTCTAGCGGGAATCCAGCTTGCCCGCCATCTTTTTGGAGGGCGTCGTTTCTTTTGCCTTTCCGTCCACCGTTCTTTTAATTGCATAAATTTTTTATTTGTTCGCGCTAAGCCCTGTATTTCCATTTCTTTAGCTCCGAAAAAGTGTGCAAAATTGGGGGTGTTTTTGATCTGTTTTTAGGATTTTAAGGCCTATATTTGACCGAATTTTAATCGCGTCTGAGCTCCTCGAAACAGTCTTCCGCGAGTGAGATGGCCAACCCTTAAAACAATATAAGCATTTTAGGTGACAAAAGCAAGTCTATAATAAGCTAATAAGTGTTTGCAGACGATGGATGGTGATCGGTAGTCTCTCAGTTTGAGTTCTTTGTATTGCCACGAGCTTTAGCTCGTGGATAAATTCTATAAACACCGGAGGGGCTTTAGCCCC
>DATGFY010000539.1:0-4146 GCA_035308785.1 Bacteroidota bacterium
TCGCACCAAGCTTTAGAGAATCGGAAACTATGATGCTGTCTCCGACTTTCACCTCCACCCTTCTGCCGGGACGCAAATTATCCAAACTCATCCGCAGCAAATGCGATTCGGCGTTTTGGTTCCGCACCAGCGCCGGCTCCACGCGGAGACTCGGCACAAAATTGAACGAATACTTGAACGCCATATACCATTCCGGACTGCCTTCATTCATCCCGTCCACGCGGATCTTGAGCGGTGCGCCTGCCGGATACTTGTCCTTCGGCACTGAAAGAAACATATACCCAAAGAGGTCGCCATACTTATCCCGCATCCGCGCATCGAACGTCAGCTCTTCGCCGTTCGCGCCCGTGATCGTCCAGTGGGGGGCAGTGGAATCCTTCCGGTTGTGAAAAATAAAAATCTGCGTGCCATTCAACAACATGTGAAACGTGTGCGGCGTCGTTGCGTTGCCCCACCCGATCCTGTCCATTCCCGCAAGCCACACGAACCGGTACGCATTGCCCGGAAAATCCGCCGTCATCGTATCGGTCTCCCACGTAATCGATGGCGCCTCCGCGTTCACCCGCGCGATCAACGCATCCTCCGCATCGGGATGCACCGAGTGGTACGTGATCGTCGATCCCTCGATCTCGCGTCGGTAGCCGTTGAGGTACCGAAGCGGGCTTTCATTCGATCCCTTATCGCGTACGTTCACGGAAATTGGATTCTGTCCCGTTTGGGCGCGGAGAGTGATAAGACAAACAAACGTAAATACCAAGATACTAATCTTAGATTTCATAGATTGGGATAATATTTTGGAATAACAGCTTCTGAGTCGCCTTCGGTGGGTGAAGAAACAAGGCCGAACGGAATTGTTCAATTGTGTTGCCCAGTCGGCTCAAACGTAACACCCTTTATCTTCGCCAAGATTTCGTTCTCAAAGTATCCGCGTAATCCTTTAATTTGGTCGCTACTCAAATCATCATTGTAGAGATATCTCTCAGGTCCACTGAGGCCAATTAACGCAAGGATGCAATCGTTATCAGTGTTCCATCCACCTTCTTCACCGCTGAAATCTGACCATATAATTCCTTTTCGATTTGGCAAATAAAAGAAGAAGTTTACCGTATCTGCGTTCATTGGATTAGCCCTATTCAGATTATCATTTGCTTCAATCTTCCATGGAATTTTCCAAGCCGAAAACTCTTCCGGGACTTGGGACCCTTGATTTTCCGAGTAGAACTCCTTAATTCGTTCATAGACCTTCTTTTTTGTGAGATGAGTATGGTAGAGTTGTATGTTTCCAGGGCCATGTGGCCCAAGATTTAACATGAACCAAATGATGCCAGCAGCCGGTATCGCCAGTATAACGATGGCGCAAACAATCAGGATTTTGGTTTTACGCTTCATACATGGTTAAAATGTTGGATTTGAGATATGCAAATGTACCAGATTCGCGAACAACGTGCAAACAAAAAAAGGGTCAGCTAATCAGCCGACCCTTTGTTCATCACCAATCCCAGACGCGTTTTTAACATCCCCTCCTGTTTTTAAGGAGGGGCTTGGGGTGGTCTTCCCTCTACTTCATCACCACAATCTTCTTCACCGCGCTGAAATTTCCCGCCTGCAGCCGGTACAAATAAATCCCGCTCGGCAGATTCTGCGCATCTAACCGCGCGGTCTTATAGCCGGCCGATTCATACCCATCCGCCACAGTCGCCACAAGCTCGCCAAGAACATTATACACTTTTAGCGAGACGTGCGCATTCTGCGGCAGCGCATAACTGATCGTCGTCGTCGGGTTGAACGGATTCGGATAATTCTGATCCAATGCATACGTTGTCGGCAGACCGTTCTTCCCGTCGCGCACGCCCGTGCTCGCCTGAGTCGTGAACGACCACACTATCGACCACGTCCCGCCGAACGGATTCACGCCCTGCACTCGCCAAAAATATTTCGTGGACGGCAGAAGCGGGTGCGCGCTCGCGGATTGAATCGTAATGCCGCTCGAATCGAACGCCGTTGTTCCAAAGAGCGAGTCGGTCGAGACCTGCACGCGGTAGTTTACCGCCTGATACGCAGCGTTCCAACTCAGCGCGGCCGGCACCGGGACATTTGTTGCGCCATTCGCCGGCGAAGAAAGCGTGGGTTGCGCCGGAGGCGCGTTGTACACCGTCACCAGACCCTGGATTCCCAGCACAGCCGGATTGCCTTCGTTGATCAGCGCGTTCGTTGTCATTATTGTGTACTGCGTTCCCTGCGCATACGCGGAAACCGAGAACCGCACCGTGATTACCGTGCCGGGACCCGTAATCGGCGTCGCCGAGGCCATTGCAATGTTCACCGAGCCCGGCATAATCGATGACGAAATACCCCAGCCGTTCGTCAAGTCGCCGATCGTGCTTAACGATTGCGCCGTAAATGTCGTATCGAACGTCAGCAGAAATTGGATTGAGGTGACACCCGAAGGGGATGCGGGAATCACGATCGGAACGTCGATGATATCGTTCGGGGCCGCAGGCGTATTCTGCGCCCCAATCGTCATGTCGTACAAATGAATCGTATCGCTCTTGCCGGTGTTCCCAATCGAATCGACAACGTTCACAAACAGCCAACCGCCATGCAGCGCAGTGAGCAAACCGCTGCCCGAGATCGTCGCAATCGCGTTATTGCTGATCGACCACGTTACGGGGCCGGTCGGGGAGCCGTTGACGCTAAACTGCTGCGTTTGTCCTGCAACGAGCATCGCTGTCGAAGGACTCACGTACAGCGAATTATTCGAACCCACCGAAAGATAGTTCGTCCCTCCGTTGCCGGGGATATTTTCGTTAAACAAAATATTCGAAAACGTCAGATACACCCCTCCCGTGTTCACGGCAACGAACCGGACGTGCAGCAAGAGTTTCTTGCCGACAGTCGATAGAGCCGACGAGCCCGCGAATGAGACCGAAATCTGTCCTGTCCCGGGATGCGCCGTTACTGTCCCGAATCCATTGAGAATGCTGCCGGTCGTCGTTACTCCCAACGCAGTCAACACACTCTGATTGAATGTCACCGTAAACTGTCCGCTTGTCGCATGGACCTGCGATAGATCTGACGTATAGACCGGAACATCAATCGTATCCCCTTGCAGCGTTGAGGTATCGGTCATAGTCAGGATAAACGCCCGCACCTCAATCGTGCCCGAGGTGTCGGTCAATCCGGTGCTGTCTCGGGCAATCACATTGCAAAACCCGGGCGAAAGAGCATGCACAACGGAATTTGCATTGATGGTTGCAACGCCGGCATTGGTGGTCATTAACGTGTACGGCAGCGTCCCACCGGATATGCCGATCGGAAGCGTATCGCCCACCGTCATCAGCGCCGTGTTGGGATAAAACTGGATCGCTGCGTACCCATAGACATACAGATATCCGTTCACCGTCGTATCCGCAGGCGCACCTTCATTGAGCTGCGCGTTGACAAACGTGAGATACCCCGCCTGGTTGTACTGCGTTGCGGGCGCGGTAATTTTCAATGTCACTAACGCTCCGGTTCCCGTCAGCGCTGTAGTCCCGGCTCCCGCCACCGAGATTTGCGAATATCCCGATACATTCGAAAGATGGTACGCCGGAGACCCCCAGCCGGAGGTCAGCGTCCCGGTCGAATACGCGCTGTCAAGCGTTGCAACGGACGCGGGGATATTAATCGCAAGCTGGTACGAGGTCACGTGGAGTCCGGTCAAACTGCTATCGGCATAGACCGAAACATAGATGCTCTGCCCCGAATTCACCGTGACCGAATGCATCGAAAGTTGAACGCTCGCCCGCGCCCCGGCACAGAATGCCGAGAGCGCGAGGAGGAAATATGTCAGATATGTGCGTTTCATGTTTGCTCGCTTCTCAAGTGATGAGGAAAATGAGTTTCCGGTATTCCTTGAGGCAGCATTACTTCAACAAAAGCATTTTCTTCACGCTGGTGAACTCCTTCGTCCCGGTCGCCGTGATGCGGTAGAAATAGATGCCGCTGCTCGCCTGCGAGCCCGCGTCGCTCCGCGCATCCCACGTGACGTCGTAACTTCCCGCGGCCTGCGTGGCATCCACGAGGGTCCGAACCAGTTCGCCTAACGTATTGTAAATCAGCACGCGGATGTGCGTGCCATCTTCCGGGAGCTGGTAACGGATGGTC
>DATGFY010000540.1:0-2287 GCA_035308785.1 Bacteroidota bacterium
CCGAGATTGCCTTTTACGATCGGTCCGGTCTTTCCGAAGTCCGATTGATCTTCGGTGAGGGTAAAATCTGGCGCCGGGATAACTGTCCCGTTATTATGAAACGCGGAAGCAATGATCACGCCGACCTGGGACGCCATAACGGGGTCATCGATAATCGTAGGAGAATCGATAATGACCGTTCGGTGGTGCGGTTTGAAGACTGGAATCTCGTCTTCAGGCGAGAACTTCTGAATAAGATAGTAGCTTCCGATCACAGCCAGATGAAATGCAACAGCGATGACGAGTCCGATAGACGCAAATTTGTTGTATGCATTGCGCAGTTCGCGCAATCCTTGGTGAAGTGCGGATTCAATCGTGGGAATCATCATGGTAGGGATCATCAGAAACGCTCCTTTCTTGAGGACACCGTATTCTTCTGAATTCGTTTTTTCGAAAGAAGAACGAAAAAGCCGGCGCGGCACAGATCGCTCTGCTGCCGCGCCGCTCGTCGTTCAGGACTCTATTTGTTCAGCTTGAAGCGGAACGGCTGCATGACCCACACGGCCACCGGACCGTTGTTCATGATTGCCGGGGTGAACTCATACTGCTTTGCGGCAGCAAGCGCCGGATCGTTGAATACGTCTGCGTCGCTCTTGACCACCTGCGCCTTGGTCACTTTGCCTTCTTTGTTCACCAGCATCTTCACAACGACGGTGCCTTCAAGGCCTGCGCGTTTCGCAAGGTCGGGATATTCAACCGACGCCGCTTTCACGATTGTTGGCATCTTTTCCACAGGCACGAAATCGGGCGGATCCTCATCGTTGACTTTAATATCCTGCTCGATTTGTGTTCCCGTTCCTGTACCATTTCCTTCCGTCGTGGGGGCAGAAATATTCGAAAGCTCCTGCTGGGTGGCAATGGTCTGCTCAGGACTCACTTCAGCATCCGGCACCGGCACGGGTACGCCGATGGTCGGCTTGGCGACGGGCGTCGATACCTGCACTTGCGGCGCGGCGTCGCTGTTGGTGATCGAAGGAGGCGGACCAAGCTCGCTGTATTTCATAATGCGAACGGTGATTACGGGATCCTCTTCCTGCGAGAGGTATTGGGCGAGATAATACCCGCCGATGGCGCCGAGATGCAACCCGAAGGCGATCCCGAGTCCCCAGAACGCATACCGTTGGTACAATCCGCGGAGTTCGCGCATTCCGTACCCGACAGCGTTTGTGGCTGTCGCTACTGCTGCTGTTGCCGTCATAGTCGTAACTCCTTTCTACGATGCCAGCTTTGCAAGCGCTGCCTTATCGGCATCTTGCAGCGCTGCGATGCTAAAGCGTGTAATATTTGCTAAGTTCAGTTGATCGATAATATCGACCATCATGTGATACTTCGCTTTCCGGTCGATCTTAATGAGCGTAATCAGCTTCGGATTTTCCTGAAGCTTGCCGGTCATCAACTCGCGAAGTTTCGGGAAATCGACCTTCGTGGGCGCCGCCTTGGTGATATCGCCGATGCCCCAATAGATCGTCCCGTCCTCTTTCACGAGCAAGTTCAAAAGATTGCTTTGCGCAACTTCGACCTTGACGTCCTTATCCGGCGGAAGATTAATCTCCATCGTCTGGGGGCGGTTCATCGTCGTCGTCAACATGAAAAATGTCAGCAACAAAAATGCAACGTCCACCATGGGCGTCATATCGATGCGTACGCCAAGCCGGCGTTTCTTTTTGTGTTTCTTTTTCTTTCTATCGTGGCCGCGCCCTCCGCCGCCACCAACATCTCCACCAGCCATAGTTCAACTCCTTTAATTTTTGTCCAGATCGGTGATTAAATTGAATCTGGTAATATTGGTTTTTTGGAGAATGTTCATCACATCCTCCGTCAGGCCGTAATCGGCGTCTTTATCGCCTTTCACCACGGTGCGGAGTTTCGGATTCGCACTTCGCGCGGCAATCAACAGGTTCGGCAGCGTCTTGGTATCGACTTCGATCTCGCCACGCAGTTGATTCTCGGGCCCGAACACTTTGGCGCGCAGCTTCTGCGCATCGAGTCCGAGGAAGATCCGGTTGTCTTTGCTGATCGTTATCATCATCACGTCGGATTCCGGCAATTTGAACACCGAATGCGAACTCGGAAGAACAATCTGCACTTCTTCCGGCGGTTTGAACTGCGTCGTCAGCATGAAGAACGTCAGCAACAGAAACGCGACATCGACCATGGGCGTCATGTCGACGCGCACGCCTACTCTCGGCTTCTTAAATTTTGGCATAGATCAATACCTCTGAATTGCTGGTTTACTTTACCTTCGACG
>DATGFY010000541.1:0-4283 GCA_035308785.1 Bacteroidota bacterium
AGGCAGAAAATTTCACGCACCCCCGCGCATCCATCGATTCAAATTCTCCGCGGATGTCGCTGCCGGTTCGAAATCCGTACGTGATCTTATTCGTTATCTGTTTGGCCTGATCGACCACAAGATCATCGTCGATGTTTACAAAACCCAATCCGGACGATTTCAGATACCCGAATACTTCGCCTTCGGCTTTTGCCGCTCCATTTGCATCGCCGAAGAATTCTAAGTGTTCCCTTCCGACGTTGGTCAATAGTCCGTGCGTCGGTTCGAGGTAACTGCACAGGGCGGCGAGCTCGCCAAAATGGTTCGCACCGATTTCCACGACGGCCGCCTGATGCGTTTCATCCAGCCGGAACATCGTCAACGGCACACCGATGTGGTTGTTCAAATTTCCTTCGGTTTTCAAGACCCGGTATTGCGTTGCCAGCACGCCGGCGATCATTTCTTTCGTCGTTGTCTTTCCGTTGCTGCCGGCAACTGCTATTACGGGAATACCGAACCTCTTCCGGTGCAAGCGAGCGAGATCCCCAAGTGCAGTTGCGGTATCGCCGACAATAATCTGCGGAATATTCTCACCGACATTTGATTTCGAATCCACGATTGCAATGACAGCTCCATGTGCGATAGCCTCGGCGACGAATTCATGGCCATCGAGCTTCTCACCCCGAATCGCGATGAAAATTTCGCCACGGTTGACCGTCCGCGAATTGATCGAAACGCCGGCAAAGACCGCTTGACGCAAACCTTCCAAATTTCGCTGGCCGGTGTGAGGAATTGAAAGCAACTCTTCCATCGTAATCTTCATAAGGCGTCAGGCAGCGCGGAGAAAATCTTCGACGAGTTCACGATCGCTCAAGTGAATCTTCGTATCGCCGATAATCTGATAGTCTTCATGTCCCTTGCCCGCAAGCAGCACCACATCGCCCCGCTTTGCCATCGTTAGCGCTTTCCGTACCGCCGCTGAACGGTCGGGTTCTGTAATCACTTCCGCGCCCGCGCGCACACCTTTCATGATATCGTTGATGATCGCCTGGGGATCTTCGTGGCGCGGATTATCCGAAGTTACGATCGTCACGGCGCTCATTTCGCTCGCAATCTCGCCCATCATCGGACGCTTCTTCGCATCGCGGTTTCCCCCGCAGCCGAAGACCGTGATGATCCTTCCGGGCTCCTTGCCCTTCACATCGGCTATTGCCGTCAACGCCTTTTTCAATGCATCGGGCGTGTGTGCGTAATCGATAATTGCAAGCCAACCCGCAGGCGATGGGATTTGTTCGAACCTGCCGGGCACTGCTTTCGCTGATTTCAATGTTTCCCGCATTTTCTCGGCGGGAAGTTCGAGCGTCACACCCGCAGCGTACGCAGCCATTGCGTTGAAGATATTAAACCTGCCGAGGAGCGGTGTCTCGATTGGTATCCGCACCCCACGATGAGCGATGATGAATGAACTTCCGTTCGGCGATAGCCGTACGTCAGTGGCGTGAATGTCCGCGCTCGCTGAGATGCCGTACGATAGTTTATTGCCCGACGTTTCTCCATAGAGCCGCACGCCGTACTCGTCATCGATGTTAATCACCGACCACGACGTGCTTTTCGCCTGTTCGAAGAGCATTTTCTTCGATCGGTAGTACGCATCTATTGTGCCGTGATAATCCAGATGATCCTGCGTAAGATTTGTAAAAACCGCCGTCCGGTAATCGATGCCGGCAACGCGGTGCTGATCGAGCGCATGCGACGAGACTTCCATCACTGCCGAAGAGCACCCTGCTTGTTTCATTTTCGCCAAGACTTCTTGCAGTTCCACCGATTCCGGCGTCGTGTGCGATGCGGGCAAACGCTCTGTGCCGATGATATATTCAATTGTGCCGATCAATCCGGTTTTTGTTCCGTTATTTTCTAAGAGTTGCCGTATCAAATGCGTCGTGGTCGTTTTGCCGTTCGTCCCGGTCACGCCGATCATCGAAAGCGACGCAGACGGGTGCCCGTAATATGTCGATGCGAGACGGGCGAGCGCGATGCGGGCGTTCGGCACCACGATTTTGATCACCCCGACATGCATGAAAAACGAATCCGGCATCGCCTGATCGTTTTCCATCACGACAGCCATTGCGCCATTATGGACTGCATCGTTTATGAACTTTGCTCCATCCATCGACGCGCCTTTGAGGGCTACGAACAAATCACCTCTGCGCACTTTGCGGGAATCGTACCGCAGGCTGTTAATCGTCGCATCATGCGTCTGAACCATCTGGCCATAAACCGTATGAAACATTTTTGTCACCTCGACGTTTTCGAGGAGCTTCGAGAGCGTCATCGGGCAGGCCTACGGAATCTGAAGTCCGCTGATTGCTTTCGGCTGGCATACAAGAACGATCTTCATTCCGATTGCTGCAGGCGAGCCGGCATGCGGTTCCTGGCTCACGACAACACCCGATCCATTCACGGTCGGTTCAAATTTTTCACCGGTAAGGAAGCTTACCGCTTTGCGTGCGGACATTCCTGTCACGTCAGGAACGGAAAACGCGGTTGAATCGGTATTCGCGACTGCCGCCTTCTTCTGGATATATGCGATCCGTTTGATGACAGGTTCAATCTGCGTCGGCGTTGAATTTCCCGCGAAGACGTTATCTTGAGGAGAGATCTCTTCGGTCGTATTCATGATCCGCTCGGCAATAGCTTTGAACACCGGCGCGCTCGTTGTGCCGCCGTAATACGATCCGCCGCGCGGGTTATCCATCATGACAACGCACACCAACTTGGGATCATCGGCCGGGAAAAATCCGGCGAATGACGCTGTGTAGTTGCCTTCTTCGTAATGTCCATCGCCGTATTTCTTCGATGTTCCCGTTTTCCCGGCGATTTTTAAATTCGCCATCTTGATACCCTTGGCGGTGCCCGATTCCACCACACCGACAAAAAATTCCGTAAGGGTTTTGGCAGTCGCTGCCGAAACAACGCGCCGAATCGTTTCGGGCTTCATTTGGCTCACGATCAGGCCGTTACCATCCACCTCTTTATCGAGAATGTACGGTTTCATCATTACGCCGCCGTTTGCAACCGTGGCGTATGCCTGAGCAATCTGTATTGGCGTTACACCGACTTCATAACCGTAGGCGATCGTGTTCAGCGATGTCGCCGACCACTCGAAGGGTTTCGCCAAACTTCCGTTCACCTCGCCCGGAAGTTCAATCCCGGTTGCCATGCCGAAGCCGTAATCGCGGGCGCGGCGGTAGAGCCGTTCGCTGCCAAGAATATCGCTGACCTTTGCCATCACGATATTGCTCGAAAGAGCCATCGCGTCCTTAAATGTGATCCATCCGTATTCGTGCGTATCGGAAATCGTTCGCGTCTTGCCGTTCCCGATCTGAACTATGTATTTTCCTTCTTCGGCATAGAATTTTTGGTCCGGCTTTACCAAATTCTCCTCGAGAGCGGCTGAAGCCGTCACAATCTTAAACACCGAACCGGGTTCGAAAATGTCCGAGACGGCGCGAATCTTCTCATTTTTCATATCCGCCGTGGTCATCGCATTGGGATTTACCGAGGGATACTGGGCAAGCGCGCGAATCGCGCCGGTATGCGGATCGAGAACGATGGCAATACCGCTTTCGGCCTTGCTCGTGCCGATGCCCTTCATCAATTCTTCTTCCACCATCGATTGAATGCCGAGATCGATTGTCAGGTAGATAGAATGCCCGTTCTGCGGCTCAACCTTGGGATAATCCACAACCGGACGCGCTCTGCCTTTGCCATCGCGTTGGAACACCACGTAGCCATCGACACCGCGCAGCTGTTTGTTGAACTGCAATTCAATTCCGGCCACGCCATTGTTATCGATATCGGTGCTGCCGAGCAACTGCCCTGCAAGGTGATCGTAATGATACAACCGCTTCGGTTCGTAATGAACGAACACGCCGGGGAGATCTTTCAGATCGAGCTTCTTGAGTGTCTCAACATCCACCTGCCGTTCGAGCCACACGAACCGGGAATCCTCGTTGAGTTTATCGAGGTAGAATTTTTTTGGCTTGCCGAAGATTTTCGAGAACGAACGGGCAATGGCTGAAGCATCGTCGGAGGTCATCTGCGGATCGGCTGCGAAGGAGACGAACCGCGAGTTCGATGCAATGACGCTTCCATTCCGGTCGAGGATCGATCCGCGCGTCGATGGGAGATCAATCGTCGATTTGTATTGCTTCTCCGCAATTTCTTTGTACTCTGCGGCATGAAACACCTGGATATCGAGCAGACGCAGACCCACGAGCAGGAAAAACGCAAAGAAGCCGAAC
>DATGFY010000542.1:0-8020 GCA_035308785.1 Bacteroidota bacterium
ATACGCTCAACGGAAATGGCGGAACAACGTACATCGGATCCGTAATAGCAAACGATGTCGCTGCTACAACATTCTCAACTACATTTGCTAATCCGTATACGAACCAGGCAAACGCGAACACCAGCAAGGCGAGGAGTACCCTCGATGTACCTATCATTTTGAGAGTTGCCTTTCGGTTATTAGCTTCTCCCGTCTTTATGATGAGGCGCATCATGAGGATCACATTTATGCTGAGGCATACCGCCGTCAGACATAACTCACCGATCGAGCGGGCAAAACCGACGCTCCATGAATACGAATAATTCCCCGGATCGAAGATACCGGCATGGAAATAAAAAGCAGGAAACCCCACAGCAAGAAGCCCTGTTCTGAGGATCCAAATTGCCGCCGTGATAATCGAAATCTGTATGAGAATATTATTCAAAGGTTGAGTAGCCGTCACCGTTGCAATGACGATAGTGAACAAGAATAGTGCAGCGAGGACCGAAAGGATTGCCCCATACTCATTCTTGATCTCGGTAATTCGCTCTTGAATATTCGGTTTTGGCAGCAACGCGTATCCAAGTGAAGACCGATCAATTCCCCGAATCTCGATATACATTTCCGATTCACTCTGCTTGGAAGGCAGCGTTAATGCAAAATCGAACGAGGTGTCGTTATCGAATTGGGAAGTGAAACTTGTAGAGAGCGCGCGGCTGTTGATAAACCGGTTGCTGAGTGGATAGTTGATGAGGAAAACTTCCTTGCCGACAGCATATCCTACCGGAGGCGAGCCGATGGGAATCGATACAATCAAGAACGAATAGAGTGGTTCCTCCACAATGAACGATGCGGTATTGGCGGAAAGCTTTGAGGTATCGATCGGTGTGCCGCTGCGCCCGGCCCATGCAAGAAGTTCCTTGTCGCGGTCATAAATTTCAAGAGTGGCGTTTGGGAGGGTATGTTCCCGGGTGATGTCAAAAAAGATCGAGGAAACCGAATCGGGGGGGTGACGTAGCACTTCTTGAAGGTTTTGCAGAGACGCGGTTTGCTCGACTCCGACCAGCAAATCGTTCTCATAGGAGGAAAACTTATTGGTTATCTCCTCCTGCGCCTTGACTTCCGCCTCTTCACGGAGGACGGCCCAATTTTGTTCTGTTCTTCCCAGTTGGAGACGCTCAACGAGATAGACTGCTCCGACCGCCACAACCAAAACAGCCGCGCAGATTGCGGCTCGGACGGACCAAAGGTGAGAGCGGCTGGGTTCAGCCGGCATCTTCCCGGCTTCCGAGATGCAAAATTCCTTTGTTGAAAATTCCGATCGCTTTCCCCTTCATCTTCCGGCCATGGAATGGTGAGTTCTTGGATTTCGAATGGAATTTTTCGACATCGACCTTCCACTCAAATTTCGGATCGAGGAATGTCAGGTTTGCCGTTTCCCCTTCCTTGATACGGAGTTGCGGCAAGTGAAGAATCTTACGCGGGTTGATCGAGAATTTCTGGATAATCTGTGCGAGAGTCAAGACCTTGTGATACAGCAATTCCGTGAATGCCAGGCCAACGGCAGTTTCCAATCCAACGATGCCGAACGGCGCATAGGCAAATTCGACCTGTTTTTCATCATACGAATGCGGTGCGTGGTCGCTCGCAATCACATCAATTGTGCCATCACGTAAACCCTCGATTGCCGCCTCGATATCATCTTTGGTCCGAAGCGGGGGGTTCATTTTGGTATTCGTATCGAATGAACGCACTTCCTCATCCGAAAGAGCAAAATGGTGGGGAGTTACTTCGCATGTAACGGATGCGCCTCCTTTTTTCGCACGCCGTACTGCTTCGATCGCACCGCGCGTGCTGATATGGGCAACATGATACGCAGCTCCGGCATAGGTAGAGAGTGTCAAATCGCGCTCGACAATGATTTCTTCAGCAACAGGCGGCATCGAAGGCATTCCAAGAGCCGTGGAGACGCTGCCCTCGTTCATTGCACCACCGCGAGTGAGGGAAACATCCTCCGCATGCTGGATAATCGGCTTTCCGATCATTGAGGCATACTCCAGAGCACGGCGCATCACTTCAGCATTTTCCACCGGGGCTCCATCATCGGTAAAGGCAAGCGCACCCGCATCCGCAAGTTCCATCATCGGCGCAAGTTCCTTGCCCTGTCGCCCTTTCGTTACTGCCGCTATTACGTACACATCGACAGGCACGCCGGATGAAGCGGCTTTTTTATTGATCTCTGAAATTATGGAAGGATCGTCGATCGCAGGATTGGTATTTGGCATGCAACAGACAGCAGTGAAACCGCCTTCAGCAGCGGCGCGCGATCCCGTGGCAATCGTTTCTTTATGTTCCTGACCGGGTTCGCGAAAGTGAACATGCATATCGATAAATCCGGGTGCAACAACAATGCCTTTAAGATCGATCGTTTCGCCGTCAGCACCGATAGATAACTTCTGACCGATTTTTTCGATGACACCATCGACGATGAGAATATCAGCCGTCTTATCGATTTTACTTGCAGGATCGACGATGCGGCCGTTCTTCAGGTGATAATTCATATTCAGTTTCCCGCTCCGAGTAGATAAAGAATAGCCATTCGAACTGCCACGCCGTTCAAGACCTGATCGAGAATAACAGATGCTCCGCTATCGGCTACGTCGGCGGAGAGTTCAACGTCGCGGTTAATCGGGCCGGGATGCATGATGACGATCTCTTTTTTCGCCGCAGCTACTCGCTCCTTCGTAACGCCGAAATATTGGCGGTACTCGCGGAGCGTCGGGAAAAATGATCGGTCCTGCCGCTCAAGCTGAATACGGAGAACGTTGAGAACGTCGGCCGATTCAATGGCCTCGTCCAATCGATGATAGACAGTTACGCCGAGTTTCTCGATCTCGCGCGGAATGAGCGTCTTCGGGCCGCACACGGAAACATGCGCACCCATCGCGCGAAGACCATAAATGTTCGATAGTGCTACTCGGCTGTGAGAGATATCTCCGACAATGCAAACACGCACTCCCTTCAACTTTCCGAGTTTCTGACGAATCGTTAACATGTCCAGCAACGCCTGAGTCGGATGTTCGTGTGAGCCATCGCCGGCGTTGATGACATTAGCATTGACTACCTTGCTCAAAAAATGTGGTGACCCGGCTGCCGAATGGCGGATGACAACCATATCGACTTTCATCGCCTCGATGTTGCGGGCAGTATCTTTCAGTGTCTCCCCCTTCCGTACGCTGCTTGCATCGGCGGAAAAATTGATCACATCCGCCGAAAGCCTCCGTTCTGCCAGCTCGAATGAAATCCGTGTGCGCGTGGAACTTTCGAAGAAGAGATTGACGATCGTTTTTCCCTGCAGGGTTGGAACTTTCTTGATCGGCCGTTCGAGCACTTCAAGGAAACGGGTTGCCGTATCCATGATCTCGGTGATTTCCTGTTCGGGCATGCCTTCGATGCCCAATAAATGTCGACTAGAAAGGGCCATTCAGGATTTCTTCTTTCCTCTGCCGGCAATCACAACGCTATCGGTGCCGTCACATTCTACAAGCCTTACTTGCACATCTTCGGATGGAGTTGTCTTAATAATTTTTCCTACGAAATCGGGCATGACGGGCAACTCGCGGTGGCCGCGATCGATGAGAACGGCGAGATGGATAGATGAGGCGCGTCCCAAATCCGAAAGCGCTTCAAGCGCCGCACGAACCGTTCGGCCCGTGAACAATACGTCATCGACAAGGACAACGGTCTTGCCGTTAATATCAAACGAAATTTCTGTTTGTTTCAAGATCGGTTGATGAAGCTTGCCCCGCAGGTCATCACGATATAGTGTAATATCGAGGAAACCAAGTTCTACCGGTTTCTTTGACTTGGCAACGATTAGTTTTTCCAAACGCCTGGCAAGGAATTCGCCTCGCGTGCGGATGCCAACAAGGGAAATCATCTTTGCAGAAGAATTCCTCTTCACAATCTCCGCGGCGAGTCTCGTAAGCGCAGCGGCGAGGCCTTTCTTATCCAGAATATTCATCTCGTCGGCCTCTGTGTTGAGGGATCCGGATTCTCCGATTTGCCGCTGGCGTGAAATTTATCGTATGCATCGATGATGTCTTTTACCAATTTATGGCGGACGACATCGGACTTATCGAAGTAGCAAAATTGTACTCCGGTAATATGCTGCAGGATATCCTGAATCTGGACGAGGCCGGAGATTGACTTTGTGGGTAGATCGATCTGCGTGATATCGCCCGTGATGATGGCTTTCGAATTGTTGCCAAGGCGTGTGAGAAACATCTTCATCTGCATGCCGGTCGCATTTTGGGCCTCATCCAAAATAACAAACGCGTTGCTCAACGTTCGGCCGCGCATATAGGCAAGCGGCACCACTTCAATGACGTTGCGTTCAACGTACGTCTTCAGCTTTTCGGGGGGAATCATATCATCAAGCGCATCGTAGAGCGGCCGCAAATAGGGATCGACCTTTTGTTGTAGGTCGCCGGGAAGAAAGCCGAGGCTTTCTCCTGCTTCAACCGCCGGGCGCGCAAGAACAATCTTCGTAACCTCGCGGTTCTTTAACGCCGCAACAGCGGTTGCAACGGCCAAATACGTTTTCCCTGTACCCGCCGGGCCAATCGCAAACACGATGTCATTTCTTTTCATCATGCGGATATATTCCCGCTGCCCGTTCGTTTTCCCGCGGATGATGCCGTTGCGCGTGTAGAGCACGGCCGTTTCGAGTTCCGTTTCCGGAACTTGAGAGGCGACCGAGCGCGGCAATGCCGGCTCACCGTTCACGCTGACAAGATCGATGACTGTCTGGACATCGTTCACGGAAAGCTCTCCGTTCTTCTCGAGCATGTAGATAAGTTCTTTGAAGACTTTTTCGATATGATCGACTTCGGATGCGTCGCCGCGTATCGTAATCGAATCGCCGCGGACTGCGACGGTGGCGTCGAAATGGTCTTCGATGATATGAAGGTTGGCGTCGTTCAATCCAAGCAAGCGGATCATTTCGACGCCATCGGCTTTGAGTTTATGTTCTGTCAAAAGAGAAACAGTCTCCGTATTAAATGAGGGTTACGAATTCGGGTTTTTATTATGCTGCAGAATGGGACATTCAATAAAAAACCCCCTTCGCATCGGAACGATGCAGAAGAGGGTTTGGAATAACTATTCGAATTCAGCAATGGCAATACTACTTGAGATCAGTCTCCAGGATTAGACCGGAAGAAATGACAAACCTCATTTCGTGCCGGCCGATCCTTTCCTGCGATAATACTTGTTCGCAGAAGTTTTTTCTTCCTTCGAAAGTTCGGTGCCCGTGGGAATCTTCAAAACCATTTTCGGCTTGATCACATCCGGATCTTTAATCTGATCGCGGTTGCCCTGCCAAATCTTTGGCCACATCCATGCGTTGCCGTAAATATCGGGCTTCTTGGCGATGTTCCACAAACAATCACGATCCTTCGCCCATGTGCCTACTGTATAAGATTTCTCACGACCCATTCCCGATTTGAGAAGAGCATCGAGTTTGCTTCTGAGAGCGGTGATCCGGCTTGCATACCGCGGAAGCTTCGAAATGTTGATCTTGGACATGTCGTCGAGCTTCGATTGCATCTGTTTGATTTCGTCTCTCGCAGCCATCAACTGATCGTCGGATTCGCCCTGCAATTGATTGGCGCGGTTTTCCATATTGGTGAGATCGCGATCAAACTGCGCCCATTGATCATCGGTGACTCCCAACAATGCAAGCAATGCCTCGTGACAAGCTTTCGCATCGGCTTGTGAGGAGGCGAGCTTTGCTTTCAAATCGGCGATATCTTTATCGAGTTGCGCCGACTGAGATTGAAGTTCTGTTCTACGATTGGTTGCAGAAGTCATCTGCGTCTGCCACTCGTCTTTGGTCATTTTCTCTTGCGCAAAAACTGTCTGGGCTCCGATCAATCCGAAGAACACCATCGCAAGAAACACCGCAACACTAACTCTCTTTTTCATGCTCATAATCTCCTAAGTGGGGTGATCGTTGAACGGATGGGTTACTTGCCCAACGCCGTCTTGGCGTCTTGAGTGTCCTGCTGACACTGTTTGAGCTTATCGTTTTGATCGGCAATCTGCTTGTTGAGATCGTCCTTCTGGCGTTGCTTATCAGCATTTTGCTGCTCGAGGGACGAGACCTCTTTCTGGAGTGCTTGAAGCTGAGCGATCTGCTCATCAGTGGCATTATTTGAACACCCGGCGAACAACACCATGCCGAGAACGAGAACACACAACATTACTGAGTACAGCGTTTTCATCTGGCTATCTCCTAACATTCAAGTTGCGTTTCAACCAACGTTAACTTTAATAATACCAACAAACATATTATAACAAATTTGAGTAGGATATGCAAATTGAGAATTTGGAATTGGCGTAAATTCGCAAAAAATCAGCAGGTTCTAGGAAAGCTTTGATTATTGCTGATTAACGAATTCTGACTTTGGACGTTCTAAAGATATAAACGGCAATTCGAGGTCTATTGTTCCCGGAATGAGATTACAAAATCCCCCTCTCCACAAAACTGCAATATCCTGTCGCCGTCACAATGATATGATCGTGCACCGGGATGCCGATAATCTTGCCGGCCTCTACGATTTGGCGGGTGACTTGCATATCATCGGGACTCGGATCAGGGTTGCCGCTGGGATGATTATGAAGAAGCACGATGCTTGCCGCAGGCGCGGCAATCGCCAACCGAAATACCTCCCGCGGATGCGCAAGTGAAGAGTTCAACGTCCCTCTTGTGACTTCAGTATCTTGCAAGATTTGGTTTTTCGTATCGAGCAAGATCACCATAAAGATCTCACGCCGCTCATCGCGCAGTCTCGGTTGGTAGCGAGAAACAATATCGTGAGGTCCGCGGATTTGAATTTTTTCTTCCCCTGCGTGGCTCGCCGCCGCCCTCCTGCCGAGTTCAAATGCTGCAACGAGTGAAATCGCTTTCGCATTCTTAAGTCCCGGCTCGTCCATTAATTCTTGCGCACTCCTAGATGCGAGAACGCCGATGCTCTTATGTTTTACTAAAAGCGAGTTTGCGAGATCAACTGCCGTCGCCTTTCTCGATCCTGTTCGGATGAGAATGGCGAGGAGCTCTGACACCGATAGTGCGCCCGGGCCATGCGCGAGCAGACGCTCGCGAGGCCGCTCGGCTTCAGGCCAATCGGTAATTGTCGGGCGGTATGCGGCCGATTCAGGAAGTCGTTCTTTTAAACGAGGCATAACGAAAAGCAATGATGAGTGATGATTTATGAATGATAAATATGAATAAAAGATGAGAATCTGTCGCCCCCCGCTTCACCAACTACAAAAATCATTTGGCCCTTACTTCGCCGATTTTGGTAATGAGATTCGCATGGTATTTCAGGATGCTGAACAGCACGTTGGTGCGATGTTCATCGAATTCGATTGTTGTATGAAGCCCTTTAAATGTATGCATCGCAGAGATTGTTTTCGCGATCGATTCACGGGTTGTACTGCCGCTTTCAATTGCTTTGAGAAGCAAATCCATCGCATCGTAGCCGAACATCGAATATTTGGATGGAGATCGTTTTGCCTCGGCAATAAAGCCGGTACCGAACGATTTCACACGGGGGTCTGCGTCATCGATAAAGGTGTCCGAACAGAATGTCAATCCGTCGGTGTATTGTTTGTTTGCCTCAAGCTGCGATGGCGCGTACCAGAGAGCGTTTCCGAGGATCGGCGACTTGATATTAAAATAGGCAAGCTGGGATGTGACGACTCCAATTTCCTCCTGTTCGGCGATCGGCACAAATATGGCATCGAAGTTCGTAACGGGCTCGTTCAATTCATTTGCAGGGTGATCTCCATACGAAACATTCATCTTCAACGAATCAACAATGTCATGAGCGAACGGACCGAAGAGTGAAAATATGTTTACAGATGCTTTCGCTGCACGTAGAGAATCGATTCTTCTTGCGGATAATCCGTGCGAGACCAGCAAATCGGCATCGGCCTTCCGGATCTTGCCGGAGAATACGAGTTTCGGCTCGCC
>DATGFY010000543.1:0-6605 GCA_035308785.1 Bacteroidota bacterium
GAGATCCACACCGGCGAAATGTTTTCATCATAGTGGCCTGTGGCGTTCCAGTGATAGGTGTTGAACGATTTATCGAATCCGAAGGCGAGCGTATTGGCAGGGGAGTACGTGCCGAGGGGCGTGGTTACCGGGCGCGGATTATCGTACGTTTCCTGAGCGTGCGCAGGTGCGCCGATGCAGCACAGCGCCAGAAACCCGAATGCGCCGCAACGGCGCAAGCGAATCACGACATCCCCGCCGATCGGCCCGCATCCACGTTAATTGTTTCTCCATTAATATAGTTCGATGCTTCCGAGGCGAGGAAGAGAGCTGCTTTGGCGATCTCTTCGGGTGAGGCGAGTCTGCCCGCCGGACTTGCAGCGCTGGCCGATGTACGGATTTCTTCAACGGTTTTATTTTGTCTCTCCGCAAGCGATTTGAACGTCTCGACGGTAAGCGGCGTATCGACCGTTGCGGGATTTATCCCATTCACAAAGATTCCCGAACCGGCAAACTCGCGGGCGACCGCTTTGGTAAAGCTGATCAGGCCTGCGTTCGTCACTCCCGGCACCAAAAAATGCGCGGGCGGTTCTTTTCCTGCCATGCCGATAATATTGATAATCTTTCCGCCGCCGTTCGATTGGAAATGCGGGAGGATTTCGCGCGCTGCACGGATGTACCCAAGAAGTTTCAATTGCAGATGATATTCCCAATCTTCATCGGTTGTTCCGAGTATGCCGCCGACATGCGCGCCGCCGGCGTTATTCACCAGCACATCGACGCGGTGAAATTTCTTCACGCCCGCGCTGATGAACCTCCGCACGTCGTTCGCTTTCGTCATGTTGGCCTTAACGGCCAACACTTCGGTACGCGTAGCGTTGCGGATATCGTCTTCTGCCTGCTGGAGCTGTTCTTCATCGCGGCCGCAAATGCCTATGCGCATCCCTTCGGAGGCGAACGCAATCGCAATTGCTTTGCCGATTCCCCGGCTGCCGCCGGTAATGAGCGCCGTTTTACCCTGCAAGTTCAGATTCATTTACGGATTTCTCCCGTTTCCATGCTCCAAAAGAGGAGGTCGAGCTCGTCCATCGGTATCCCGATCGCCTCTGCGAAGGCGAGAAATTTCTTTTCGATTGCAAGGTATTGTTTCGCCGTAAGGGTCGGCGGGAGCCCTTTCAAAATGCCGGCCCGCGCAAGATTGCGGAGGATATGCCGATCAAGGATGGCAAGATCGCGCCGGCCGATATTGCGCAGGAAATGCGATGCTTCCTTCCATCCCAAACCCTTGACGTTTCTCACAAGCCACTCGCGCAATTCGATATCCGAGTTGCCATTGGTAAGTTCATGCAAGATGGAAGAATAGTTTTCTTTGAACGCAAGCAGATGTTTTGTTTTGGTCTTGTGAAACCGGATATAATAGTCTTCACTGTGCAGGATCGGTTCGGGATCGATGGCGGTATTCCGAAAATCCAATTGCCGGAGGACGTGCTCGGCCTTGCTCGCGTTTACCGCGCTCGATTGCGGAGTCATCAGGCAATAGACGCATTCGTAGAAATATTCATCCGCCGGCACTGCCGCGAATTCTTGAAGGCGCGCGCGAATCCGGCCGCGGTGTTCGCGGTGCAGCTCGCTGATGCGTTCGCGCGAAAGCGGTTCGGCGCGGCGTTTCTTGACAGATCGTTTGGCAACTTTCTTCATTCCGCAAGCCGGAGGGTGATCTTGGGGTATTTCCCAATTCGCGTAACCAATCCGTCGCGTTCAAGCGCTGCCGTCAAATCGGCGAGCCAGCGCGAATCGGAATTTGAAAAATCGCTCTTGATACGGGTGCCGAGGATATGCAGTCCGATGCCGCGTTTGTTTGTCCGCAACGCTTCAATGACGCGTCCGCGCCATAATCGTCTTGGCAGCCCGTCGTGGCTTGGTTCCGGAGATTTCTTCGTGCGATGCGCACGAATCGTAAACTTTCGTAAAGGATCCTTAGAGGGGCACGAACTTGCGAGAGGGCACTCGGCGCATTTCGGGTTCCGCGCGGTGCAGATCGTCGCGCCAAAATCCATCAACGCCTGAGTCCAATCGTATGTATCGTGTGGAAGAAGTTTACCGGCGAGCGTCCAAATATTTTTCTCATCATCAGAAGTGCGCAAGGGCAGTGCAAACAACCGCGAGAGCACGCGGCGGATGTTGACATCGACGACAGGCACGCGTTTCCGGAATGCGAAAGTCATCACTGCAGATGCGGTGTAGGGCCCGATGCCGGGGAGTGCGCGCAAGGCCTCGATATTGTCCGGTAGCTTCCCGCCATGTTCGTTCACGATGACCGACGCGAGTTGCTTAAGCCGGACCGCGCGGGAATTATAACCCATGCCTTGCCATGCGCGAAGAAGGTCGGCAGTCGATGCGCGGGAAAGAGCCCGCCAGTTCGGAAATTTCCGTATGAACGCAGGCAGCTTTTCTTTGACGCGGCTCGCCTGTGTTTGCTGGAGCATGATTTCGGAGATCAGAATCTCGTACGGATCGCTGGTGGAACGCCAGGGAAAATCGCGGCCCAGTTTGCGGTACCTGTTCAGGATCGCCCGGCGAATCGCTTTACTTTTCGCGGGGCTCAGTTTCACGGATGTAGAAGGTCAGCTTGCGGGCAACATCGGTGTTGCCTTCAAGGATATCGTATGAGAGGAGGGACGAAAGAGGAATCCATTCGATTGATTCGAACACATGGTTTTTCATTTCGCCGCGGTAGGAAGGTACTATATAATAGTGGACATCGAATGAACCGCTATCGGAATAGTTGTATCCTTGCCGGTGGTAGAGCGCCCCGATCTCGGCATCGATCTCAAGTTCCTCGCGCAGTTCGCGGCGGAGGCAATCTTCGATTGTCTCGCCGTGTTCCTTCTTTCCGCCGGGGAATTCCCATTTTAGCGCGTACCGCGCGGTCTTCTTGCGCTGGCACAGAAGCACTTTGCCGTTGTCGATTATCAATCCCACTGCTACAACAATCATCCAAAAAGATAGTTAAAGTTGGAGGGAAAAACAATGGAACTGAGGGATGGGGGAGCATCGGAGAGAATAAATTACCCATTTATCTTTCGGAGCGGGCATTTCGAGGAGGGCGTTTCGACTTTCAGAGGACGATAGTCGATAATGTTTTGAGTTGAAAATTAATTCAACTTTTTTTCGTAAATTATATATCTATAACGTAATCACTCCAGATTCAATGCCCACACCAGAAGAACAGAAAAAAGTAGAACCCGCGCCTCCCGCAACCAACGGCGAAACCGATCAGGATGTCGATTCGGTGCCGCTCTACCGGAGGAAGCGGCTCATTATTCCCGTATTCATTTTTGCGCTCATTGCTGCCGGAGCGATCTGGTATTGGTATGCCACGATCCGCGGATTCATTTCGACCGATGACGCATTCATCGATGGCGATCGCGTTTCCATCAGCCCCAAGATGATCGGCAGAATTGCCAAACTCTATGCGAAGGAAGGCGATCACGTCACCCTGGGCGAAATGCTCGTTCAGCTCGATACGACTGATCTGGCCGCGCAAGCCGTTCAGGCACGGGCGACTTTAGAAATGGCGCGGCAGAGCGTCGGACCCACCAAGGTTGCGCTCGATCGGGCCCAAGAGGATCTCACCCGTTCAGATCAGGAGATTGCCGGCGGAACGATTACGCGCGAACAGCACGATCACGCCGTAAAAACATTAGATGCCGCCCACGCCGATTTTTCGCTCGCGCAGGCTCGGATCGTAACGGCCGAAGCACAGCTTCATGTGGTTGATGTGCAGCTCCAAAACTCGCGCATCATTTCGCCGATCGACGGCTCTATCGCCAAGCGGTGGATGCTGGAAGGCGACGTCGCTCAGGCAGGGCAGCCGATCTTTTCGGTCTATGACAACACGAATCTTTGGGTGACCGCGAATTTCGAAGAGACCAATCTTCATGCCATCCATCTGAACGATCCGGTGGAAATTTCCGTCGATGCATACCCGAATACATCGTTCAGTGGAAAAGTATTCGAACTCGGCACCTACACGGCGTCGGAGTTTTCGTTGATACCGCCGAATAACGCGTCGGGCAATTTCACGAAAGTCACCCAGCGCGTGCCGGTGAAAATCAGCATCGATAATCTTTCGGTCGGAACGCAAACTACTCCACTGCTTCCGGGCATGTCGGTCGAAATCCGTTTGAAGGAGCGTTAATCGATGGCTGACGATCATCCCCACTCCCTGCGCGGCAGGATAATCGGGCAAATACCGTCGCTGCACCACGAACATGATATGTACCAGTGGTGGGTGCTCATCAACATCATGATCGGCACATTCATGGCGGTTCTCGATGTCACGATCGTGAACGTCGCGCTGCCGAAGATTATGGCGAACTTCGGGATTTCGGTCGATAAGGTGGAATGGGTTCTCACTGCCTACCTGCTGATCTTTGCGGTGATGCTGCCAGCTTCGGGTTGGGTTGCAGATCATTTCGGATATAAGCGGACCTACTTTCTTTCGCTGTTCCTTTTTACGTTCGGCTCATTCCTCTGCGGAATCTCGTGGGATGAAAACACGCTGATCATCTTCCGCGTCATCCAGGGCGCCGGAGCCGGGTTCCTGATGCCGGTGGGGATGGCGATCATCACACGCGAATTTCCACCTGAGAAACGCGGCATGGCGCTCGGGTTCTGGGCTATCTCGGCGGCGGCATCGGTTTCGTTCGGGCCGCTGATTGGCGGATACCTGTGCGATAATTTTTCGTGGCACATGATTTTCGATGTGAACGTGCCGGTTGGGCTCTTTGCCATGGTAGCGACGCTGATTATCCAGCGGGAATACAAAACAGAATCGGTGCGCTCGTTCGATTTCGTTGGCTTTCTTTCGGTGACAGTATTCCTGACGACGCTCCTTCTGGCGCTTGCGGACGCCAATGCCGCATGGAATACGGGCGGCTGGACATCGCCGTTCATCCTAACATGTTTCGCCCTTGCCTCGGTTTCGTTCGTGATCTTTATGATCGTTGAGTTTTCCATTGAACATCCGCTCATCGATCTGCGGTTGCTTAAAGATTACAATTTCGGCATCACGAACCTGGTCATGTTCATCTTCGGGCTCGGGATGTTCGGAAGCACCTTTCTCCTTCCGTTGTACCTTCAGAATTCGTTGGGATATTCCGCATACCAGGCGGGCGAGGTGTTTTTGCCTGTTGGAATTCTTCAAGGGTTTATGTCGCCTGTCGCCGGATACTTATCGGATCGGGGCAATCCAAAACTCCCCGCGGTGGTAGGGGTTCTTCTGCTGGCAGTGAGCTTTTATCTGAATTATTTTCTCACGCTGAGTTCGGAGCATGCGCAGATCATGCTCTCGTTGTACCTGCGCGGGCTGGGCTTGGGGCTGATGTTCACGCCGTTGAGCGCGCTGGCGCTTGCGAACATTCCGCGCGAGAAGATGGGGCAGGCCTCGGGTCTCTTTAACGTCATTCGGCAGGTGGGGGGAAGTTTCGGCATCGCAATACTTGGGTCAGTGCTGACGCAGCGAATCAACTTTCACGCCACGCGATATGCCGAAGCGGTGAACCAGTATTCGGCGCCGTTCAAGTCGCGCGTGTTCATTTTACAAAGTTTTGTTCACAATGTTGCGGGCGGAACGACGATGCTGACGGGGATGCGGGCAAAAGCGCTTTTGGCCTCGAATGTTTTCCAGCAGGCATTCGTTGCCGGCATCGCCGATGATTTTCTCCTTGCGGGCGTCATTACGTTGGTATGCGTGTTCCCAATTTTCATTCTCCGAACGGGAAAGCGCGGCGGTGAAAAAGTTGCCGCAATGGAATAATTTGCTAAGAAGAATCTAAGAGGAGACGTCGTCCTGAGTGTGAGCGAAGGATCTCCCACGGTTCGGTTTTCAGAAATGTTCAATCTTACGCAAGAAACCTCGTTCGGCCTAGGGCGGAGATTCTTCGTCCCGTTCAAATCCGCCCGCGGCGGAGAACGGGACTCAGAATGACAATTCATTGAACAGATTTAACAACGAGTCATAATTCTTAATCTACTGGCGTTAAAGACATAGATATGAAACCTTATTCTCGATTATTCCTATTTATAATCTGCGTTCTTCCATTTGATGCCATTGCTTTCTCCCAAACGCCTAACGATTCTCTTTCGCTCGATCAGGCGATTGCGAAAGTGGTTTCCGGCAATCCTTCGGTACGCGAGCTTTCCAGCAGCGTGGGAGCAACAACGGCGAGGGTGAGCCAATCCGAGGATCCGCGTTATCCGACTGCCGAAGTGGTGGGCTCGTACACGCGGCTTGGCCCTGCCTCACAATTCGATCTGCCGGGATTGGGCTCGCTGAAGCTGTATCCGTTGGATAATTACGACGCGCACGTTGCCGTCCACGAAACGGTCTATGACTTCGACCGCACGAGCCAGAGTATCAACCTTGCCCAATCGCAGGTAACGATTGCGTCCGATCGCGTCGATCTGATGAAACGCGACCTCGCATTCCAGACTGCGCGCAGCTTTTATGCGATCTTGTTTCTGCGAAAAAGCATCGATGTCCAGAACTCGCAAATCGATGCCTTGAACCAGCATCTCGAAACGGTGAAAAAGAAAGTCGCAAGCGGCACGGCAACGGATTT
>DATGFY010000544.1:0-4631 GCA_035308785.1 Bacteroidota bacterium
CGCCGCCGAAGCCGCCGCAAAACTCGTCAAGAAATTTTCCACCTCCAAGAAACGCACCGAACCGCGCAAGCAGGAACAGCGCTTGATCGCCTTCCTCACCCGCCGCGGATTTGATTTTTCCACCATCAACGCAGTAACTAAAAAACTGTTCCGTTCTGCGGAACGGTACGACGATTAACCATGGCCGCCTCCTCCATCGTTTTCGATATTGAAACCCTCGGGTTCCCGCTCGATTCGTTCGACGAAATCCAGCAGGAGTATTTGCTAAAGTTTGCCGATTCAGATGAGAAGCGCGAGCTGGAAATTCAGAAGTTCGCCCTTTCGGCGTTCACAGGGAAGATCATCGCCATCGGCATGATGAATCCGGATACGCTCGCGGGCAAAGTCTGCTACCAGGGGGACACAAAAGAGGAATGGACTTCACCCGACGGCAAAGTGCAGTATGTTGCGTGCTCTGAATCGGAAATGCTTGTCGATTTTTGGAACACGATCCCGCGGTTCAAGAATTTCATTACGTTCAACGGCCGCTCGTTCGATTGCCCGTTTATTACGCACCGTTCGATGATCCTCGGTGTGAAACCGAGCCGCAACATCAACACCTACCGGTTCAGCGTGGAGCCGCACTGCGATTTGCTGGAGCAACTCACGGTGTATGGCGCAACGCGAAAATACAATCTCGATTTTTATTGCAAAGCGTTCGACATCAAGAGCCCGAAAAGCGACGGCGTGACCGGCCTGCAGCTTGGGGGACTATTCGAAGAGAAGAAATTCCGCGAGATCGCGACGTATTGTGCCGGAGATATTCATGCAACGTGTTTGCTCTACAAGAAGGTGATGGAACCATCCGGAAGCGAAGGATAAGCGATGTCATGTCCCTCCTGCCTGCCTTCCACCAAAGGCACCGACAAGTTTTTCACCCGGACGTCAAAGCGTTATCTCAAGAAATTCAAGCGCAAGGGTTTGACGAAGCAGCAGCAGCTTCTGATTGAGGGAATACGGAAAAGCAACGTCGCCGATAAATCGATCCTCGATATCGGCTGCGGAATCGGGATGATGCATTTGACGCTGTTGAAGGAAGGCGCTTCAAACTCTACCGGCATCGATCTTGCCGCGGGCATGCTTGCGGGTGCGCGTAATCTTGCAAAGGAATCGTCACTCGAAGGCCGTACTTCGTATATCGATGGTGATTTTCTGGCTGTTCACGCCTCAGCCCCGAACGCCGATATTACGATTCTTGACAAAGTCGTTTGCTGTTACGAGAATGTCGGTGATCTCGTAAAGCTCTCGACCGCGAAGACGAATCGCACGTACGCCCTCTCCTATCCCAAGCCGGGCTGGATCCGGAGAGTTGTTTTTGGTACTCCGATTCTGATGGCCAAAATCTTCCGCCTCTCGTTCCGACCCTATCTGCATGACTGGAACGCGATGACCGAATCGATCGTTGGGGCGGGATTTACCCCGGTCTATGAGGCGACAACGTTCCTTTGGATGAATCGCGTTTTCGAAAGGCGGTAGACGGTGGAGGGTGGAAGGTGGACGGAAAAAGTTCGTTGGGAGCGAGGGTTAGGTCTTGGGATGGGGTTTCGCGCTTGCAACAACGGACGGGAGATGCCCGTATATGAAAGAAGATGGTATCGCCCTCCACATATTACCACCACCCGTTTAAGATCTATTTGGTACCGGCGTTGAAAATCCGTACGGCCTCCCCTGCCGATCTGCCGGCAATCACGAATCTCCTTGCGGCAAACAAACTCCCGTTCGCCGGGGTTGCGGAACATGTGGCAAGCTTTCTCGTCGCCGATGTCGATGGCGATCTTGTTGGAACAGCAGGATTGGAAATTTACGGCGAGGGTGGGTTGTTGCGCTCGGTTGCCGTGGATCCGCGTTTTCGGAATAAGGGAATCGGCGATAAACTTTCGTCGCTTATTTTGCAGCTCGCTGACGAACGCGCCGTTCGGGAGGTCTATCTGCTCACAACAACGGCTGAGGGGTATTTCGCAAAGAAGGGGTTCATCAAAACAACCCGCGACAACGTTGCCGTAGGCGTGCTCGCATCGGAGGAATTCCGCGGCGCTTGCCCCGAAACCGCGGTGATTATGAAAAAGATTTTGTAGGCGCGGGCCTTATGCCCGCGTTCGTTCGTTATCTTTTAACTGAGGCAATCCCCGCTGCTGCGAGCAGTTTCACCCCATCCCACCACGAGAAAATCAGGAAACCGTTCGCGATTGCTGCACCGGCATTGTGGAAATAGACGAAGTAGAGTTGCAATGTACCGAGAGTGAAGATCACGAATAATCCGAAGGTCATCGCGACAAGTGAACGGAAGAAATTCACCTTTCCTTCCAGCAAATATCCAATAACAAATGCAGCAACCGGGAAAGCCAGCAGGTATCCGCCGGTGGGACCGAGGATTTTTGCCAATCCAAAACCGAGATGCGAGAAGACCGGCGCACCGGACATCCCGGCGGCGAGATACATGCACTGGCTCAAAGCTGCATTGCGCTTCCCGAGGAAGGCCCCTGAAAGCAGCACGACCAATGTTTGGAGCGTGTACGGCACCGGATAATGCGGAATTTCAAACTGCGCGGCGGCAGCAGTGAGTGCCGCGAAGCCGACCATTCCAAGTACCTGGGCAATCGGTCGGGCGCTTGCGTCTGCGCGCAGCGTAAGAGTCGTTGATTGTGACATACGGTTCCTTAAGGGTTGATAGTTTCTGAGAGAATCATTTCAAATAACGACATCAATCTTGATTACGATCCGTTAGCTGAGGTTTTCATTCTTCACTAACGAACTACTCAATAACTACGCGATTGCTTCGTCTCCACTGCTCGCTTTCGCGATCAGTGAAAACCCGCAATGACTATATACTCTTATGCAGCCAGGCGGTTGCCATATCCACAACGTGCTGCAGCATGGCGTAATTATCTTCGCGCTTGGTGCGCGCGTTAAACAAATGTCCGGCCTTCTCGATCACCAGCAATTCTGTCGATGATTTGTTCGCCGCCGAATATAACGCTTCTGATTCAGCAAGTTTTACCGTGAGGTCTTCCCTGCCGTGCATGATCAGCCACGGTACGTGTATGCGGCCGGCGGCGCTCAGGATATCTAGTCTCTTCACGTTCGCCCGGTAATCATCCAGCAGGCCAATACCGATCCGGAGCGGACTGCGTGTAGTATTTTTCGCTTGTGGCAAATATCCCTGCTTGCGCCATTCCACTATCCGCTCTTCGCGCACACGGACGAAGGTGGAAATCGATGCGAGTGTAACCAAGGCACGGACTCGCGCATCTTCAGATGCTGTTACCGTTGCGATTCCGCCGCCGCGCGAATGACCCAGCAAGATAATCTTCTTCGGATCGAGCGGATGCGTTTTTGCGAGCCGTTCGATTTGGTCGATCACCGCCCGGCAATCGTCAACTTCGCGTGAGAATGTATTCTTCTCGAAATTCTCAAACTCGGTTATACGGTGCTGCTTTGTCGGTGCAACTCCGTTGAACGAGAAATTGAACACCAGCGTTGCAAATCCTTCAAACGCCAGCCGTTCGGCAAGGGCGGGGAAAAAGCCCCAGTCCTTAAACGCCATAAAGCTGTGGCAGATGACAATGACCGGCAGCGGCTTTTTCGATTCAGGGTACCGCAAATCCGCCGCAATCGCATTCCCCTCTCGCGGAATCGTGAAATGTTCGACGTGAAGGGCTTCGGCGGTAGATGTCATCTGGACGAATAAAATATAGGAAAAGGGGCAGGAAAAACAAAGAACGGTAAAAAATAATGGTAGATTCGGTCTGAAAGTGAGAAAGGAGGATTTTGGCAATAAGAAGTGTTATCTTTGTAATGTGAGGAAACTACTTTTAGAGGCTGCTACGCAAACTAGATTTATCACAATTTTGACTCTTCTGACCGCTTTGGTCGGTTCCGTTCAGGCCGCTAATGTTACAGTGAGCGGCACTGCAAAACTATTTGCCCATACTGACTGCCGAGAAATCAGCGCTGTTTTCACGGCGACAAGTCCTACAGCTGTAACAGACAGCACACTCACGGATTCGACAGGACATTATTCCCTCTCCCTCCCCGCCGGAACGTATAAGGTTACCTTTTGGAAAACCGGATATTATCAATATCTGTATTCTAATAGTATCCTCTTCAATAATTCCAGCACACTCTCAACAATCACCTTGGAATCTCTTCATCGATTACTTTCGGGAACAATCGACGGTCTGCTCTCCGCCGACACAGTGTATGAAATAACATCTAATGTAGATGTTCCACTCGGGGATACTCTTGTAATATCTCCCGGGACGATCATTCGCCTCGATACCTTAGTTACGGTCGAGGTGGATGGGGTCTTAATAGCTAAAGGACTGCCCGTGGATTCCATTCTTTTCACTTCAACCAAAACAAGAAGAGGATCAGGCTTGCCTGCCCCTACGGCAAATGATTGGCAGGAATTCAAATTAGTAGGCACGGGCACAGGAACGGATACGGTCGAGTATTGCCATATTGAATATAGCCGCTACGGACTCAACTTTCTCTACGGCGCAAATCACCGCGTGATAAACTGCCTCTTTTACCAAAGCGGCCAAGGAGTATACTGCAATGGATCCGTCGATACTATTGTTGGCAATACATTC
>DATGFY010000545.1:0-1785 GCA_035308785.1 Bacteroidota bacterium
CCTGAAAAGCCGTTCATGCCGCAATTTCCAATACCGGAGGGCGTAAAAAGTTTAGAAGACCTTCTCGATACTCTGGCGGACCAAGGTTTGCGCAAGCGATACAAAACGATCACCAAGGAGATTCAGGATCGTTTCGATCATGAAATATCGGTCATCAAGAAAATGGGATATGCCGGATATTTCCTCATCACGCAAGATTTCATTAATGCTGCGAAAAACATGGGTGTCAGCGTTGGGCCGGGCAGGGGAAGCGCAGCGGGGAGCATTATTTCGTACGCACTCGGCATCACCGACGTAGATCCGCTGAAGTATGATCTGCTGTTTGAGCGATTCTTGAACCCTGACCGTGTCAGCATGCCCGATATCGACATCGACTTTGCCGATACCGGCCGCGATAAAGTCATCGATTATGTTAAGAAACATTATGGCGAAGACTCGGTATCTCAGATCATTACGTTCGGTACGCTCTCATCCCGCGCGGTGATTAAGGATGTCGGAAGAGTATTGGGAGTACCGCTCTCCATTTGCGAATCGATCACTAAACAGATTCCGGTATTTCAGGGGAAAGTGACCCCGATTGCGGAGGCAATCGATACTATCCCCGAATTGAAATGGCTGAAGACCACCGACGATAAAAAAATCGCAGAGATGATCGAAATCGCCAAGGTGCTCGAAGGCATGAACAGGAATGCCTCGACTCATGCTGCCGGAGTGGTGATTGCTCCGGGGCCGATCAGCGATTTCGTACCGATCTTCAAGACGCCGCAGACCGATTCGATGACGCAGTACAGTATGAACGATCTGGAAACTGCGGGGCTCATTAAAATGGACTTCCTCGGCCTCCGGACGCTGACGATTATCGATAATGCGCTCGAGTTAATCCGCCAGAACCACGGCATCGATATTGATCTCACCACGATTCCCGAAGACGACAAGGAAACGTTCGAGCTATTTGGGAAGGGGAGAACGATCGGCATATTCCAATTTGAATCGAGCGGAATGGCGGATTGGTTGAGAAAGTTGAAACCTTCTGCAATGAGCGATCTCGTGGCAATGAACGCGCTCTACCGCCCGGGGCCAATGGAGAATATCGGACAGTTTGTAAATTGCAAACTGGGAGTCGAGAGAATTCAGTATAAGCATCCTGCGCTTGAGCCAATCTTGAAAGAGACCTACGGCGTCATCGTCTATCAAGAGCAAGTGATACGCATCGCCAGCGAAATTGCCGGGTTTACACTCGCAAAAGCCGATCTTATGCGGCGCGCAATGGGGAAAAAAGACAAAGAGTTGATGGCGAAGCAAAAGGTGGAATTTATTGCCGGCGCTATCGCCAAAGGATTCATGAAGCAAGTCGCCGGCGAAATATTCGACATGATCGAAAAATTCGCCTCGTACGGATTCAACAAGTCGCACGCCGTTGCGTATTCCGTCGTTGCTTACCGCACGGCGTACCTGAAGGCGCATTACGGACCAGAGTTTATGGCGGCATCGCTGACGGCAGAATTGGGCGATACCGATCAAGTCGTTCAGCTCATCGATGAGTGCCGCAAGATGAACATTCCCGTGCTGCCGCCCGATGCCAACGAGAGCGAGACGAAATTTGTCACAACCAAAAAGGGAATTCGGTTCGCCCTCTCGGCGATTAAGAACGTGGGCGCAGGCGCAGTGGATAATCTCGTGAAGATCCGGAAGGAGAAAGGCCCGTATAAGAACATCTTCGATTTTTGCGAACGGGTGGACCTTCGACACGTGAACAAGCGGGCGCTCGAAGGATTAATCCAGGCC
>DATGFY010000546.1:0-2954 GCA_035308785.1 Bacteroidota bacterium
CTACATGCTGGATGATTCGCATGGATCGTGAAACCGGATAATAGATGTTAAAAAGGACCTTCTTCACCACAGGAAGCCACCGTTGCGCAAGAAATACACGATTGCGAGTGATGTAATAATATTGCATTGGATTCCCCCAGCCGCCCATCGATTGCGCAACGCCATGATAGGCCACCGCATGTTTGGTCATCATTATTTTCTTTCCTTGCGATAGGGCGCTGAGCGCCAAATCGGTTTCTTCACAATAGATGAAAAACCCGGGATCAAGGACGTATCCGTATGTTTCAATTCGTTGTCTCAAGAAGTCCGATGAAACCAATTCGGCGCTTGCTTCCACCCTTCCGGTTTCCCAATATTCGGGGAGCGACTCCAACCGGCGGGGGGTTTGGGCGGCAAATACCTCCCGGTAGGGGTCTGCGCCTGAAAAAATCACCGCAGTACGGTCTGTACTTTTTATGAGCGCACCCACGATGGTTGCATCGTGTTCCTCAGCAAGGCGCACGCAGTTCTGCAGGCAGTTCGGCTCCAGGATTGCGTCATTATTAAGAAGAAAAACATACTTGGGCGAATATTTTTCAAGCGCGTACGTTATCGCCCGATTATTACCGCCAGTGAAACCTACATTGGTTGCACTTCGCAGAATTTTGATCCGATCCGATTCAGCAAAGAGGCTGCATTGTTTTCCATCTACCGTGCTTCCTGAACTGTGAACAAGCTGATGCCCTCGTTCATTGAACCATCGAAAAAGACTGTCGAGTGAATCATCGGTAGATCCGTTGTCTAAGAGCACGAGATTGAAGTTCGGATAATCACTTTCAAACAACGCCTCCAATCCCTTTACCGTCTCCTTCCAGCCGTTCCAGTTGAGCATAACAACCGATACCTCGGGCAAGTTCGGATTACCCTGCATGAAAACCCTCCGCGCGTCGCGATTCTGTTCTGAAACGGTTTTCATTCATCAGGTTTATTGGCAGCAATTGAACGGTATGTCCGGTTGGCGTCATTCGAAAAATTTGGCTCTTAATTGAACAAAGAACCGCCTGTCCGTTTCGTCAAATCCATAGAGCCAAGTCCAGGTGGTGTAGCCAATCGCAATCACCGCCGTAAAGATGATCTTCAAGCGAATCCCCGGAATCAGCAAAAATAAAAGAGCTGAAAGCAGTAAGAGGCCGAGATTAGTCAACATTCGCCGAGAAAGGAAACTGCTCAGACTATCGGTCCTGGATAGGTTCCCATACCGGTGTACTGCCCAGATAAGCAGGACCGCATCGACGATCACGCGGATCGTCCACGTCAACGCCGCCCCGAGGATGCCAATCCGCGGAATCAAAAGTATATTCAACAGCACCATCAAAGGAAGTTCCACAAGATGGAACTTTGCTGTCAGATCAGGCCTGCCGACGGCATGCAACGCCGTAATCGGCAATTGTGCCAAAGAATTAAAAAAGAGGCCAAAAGCAAGCACCTGAAAAACGCGCGTGCTCTGATCCGCAAAATCATTCCCAAGCCAGATCTTGAGAATTTCATTCGCGTTGAGAATTAGCAACAGAATGACGGGGAGTATTCCAAGAATAAGGTACTTTACCGATCGTGAGTACCGCAAGCCGGCAGCAGATGTATCCCCCTTTCCAAGAGCATCTTGACTTAGGGCCGGAAAAAGGGTTGTCGTTAGGCTCATCGGCAAAATCAACAATCGCGTCAACGCTTCCTGGGGGACAGAATAGAGCGTCACCGCCGCCAATGTCATGTAGATCCCGATGAAGAACCGGTCGAAGTAAAGAAAGAGGGGGCTCACAATCTGTGAAATTGTAATCCATCCTCCGAACGCGAAGAGCCGTTTGAAAGAATCCCTATTCCACAAAACAAAATTGGAGAGAAACTTTGGGACAATACGATCAGTCACGAGCAACGCCAGAAGCGTTAGGAGAACTCTCGTTCCCACCGTGAGAAGAATAATCGGGCCGAGCTTGAACCCCAACCAGAGGAGAACCACACTTCCCCCCCACTGCGAAACCCCCATGACAGCCTGGAAGACATTCACGATATCAAACCGCTGGAGCGCCATCTGCACCCCTTTCAAGATGCCGAATACCAGCATGAACGGAATACTGATAGCGGAAAGGATAAATGCGGATTGCGCCTCTGCTACTACTTCCGAGGACAGGTGGAAAACATCATGGACAAGCCACGGCGTGGCCCCAATAACGATCGCTGAGCAAACGATGCCGATGAGGAGCAAGGAGTTGACGGATGTCCAGGTAATTTTGTACACCTCGCCTGCGGCATCTAACGCGAAAGCATCTGCGAGAAATTTCGTCGCGGCCCGGCTTACGCCGAAATCCAATAGCGTAAAATACCCGACAAACGACCAAACAATCGTCAGCAACCCGAATCCATCCTTCGAGAGACCCCGAACGACCTGGGGGAGCGCCCAGAATGCGAGGAGCGCAAGGAGCCCTTGCGTCAGGAGATTGTAAAACGAATTTCGAGCAACAACATGCGAAGGCGAACGCATTTATCCGCGGGCCTCGCGCGAAGATACGTTTTCCGATTTCTCGGTCGTGGTGGTTGTAGTAATCCGATTCTCTTTCTTCGGATCGCGAATCGAATAATTGTGATCCCATTCTTTAGCTTTTTCTCCAATAACCTTGCGCCAATCGCAACCGGGCGAAATACAATCACTGTCCATATGTGTGCTTTTCGATGGAATCGGGATCCAAATCTTGTACGTCGGCCCGAATAAAATCTGTCGCGAAGAGAAGAACCACGCTTTCGCCAAGTACTTAAAAATGACGAAGTCTCCGAAGAAATATCGAATATAGAGCATCGGGTGAAACAGGGCAGTCTTTGTCAAGCTGAGCCAGATGCTGCAATCAAAATTGCGGTGCGCAAAAGTGGCGAATACATCCCGTGTTTTTATAAGCGCCTCCTTGCGCGTAAGAAATGTCAGACAC
>DATGFY010000547.1:0-4932 GCA_035308785.1 Bacteroidota bacterium
GATTGATCGTAAAAGTTGCCGATGCGGACGTCAGGGGGAATCTGTGAATGCATTTCGGAGAGAGCATTGCGAACATCTTCTGCAATCTGTACCGTGTTGCCATCGGGTTGCTTGATGATATTGAGAAGGACAGATTCCTTCCCATCCGAGGTGACGCGGACGTACTCATCCTTTTCCGACGTCGTCACCGAGGCGATTTCGGATAAAAAGATGGGAGTAGTTCCGCGGGTGCTAACCACCGCGTTGCGCAAAAAATCCATTGAAGGATACATGTTATCGACAAGAGTGAGGTAGAGTCGATAGTTTGCATCCATTAAACCGACCGAGGAGACAATATTAGTTTTCCGAAGCGCGTCGGAGACGTCGCCGATATCGAGATTGTAGGCGGCAAGTTTCAGCGGGTCAACGGTGACAAGGAACTCGCGGGTCTTGCCGCCGACGATTTGGATTCTGGCGACGCCGCGGATTCGGCTCAACAACGGACGGATAGTATAAAGGGCGAGATCGCGCAGTTCGACGAGCGAGCGTTTATCGGATGTCAAGCCGTAACCAATAACCGGAAAGATCGTCGCATTCATCCGCTCCACTTGGATATCAGCGGAGGCGGGCAGATCGTTACGGATTGAGGATATCCGCGCCTGCAGCAATTGCTGCGAAAGAATGATATCGGTACCCCAATCGAAATTAATTGAAATTTCGGCGCTGCCGCGGGAAGTAATCGAACGGACGTTGCGGACATGCGGTACCGAATTGATTGCCTCCTCCAGTGGCTTCGTGAGTGTGACCATGACCCGGTCGGCGGGGTCTTCTCCGTTCTCCGCAATGACGCTAATCCGGGGAAAGGTGATATCGGGGAAGATGGAGATGGGGAGATTCAGCGCCGCAGCAAGCCCTGCGAGGGCCAACACAGCGACTGAAAAAATAACCGCCTTGCGGTGCCGCTCGGCGAACGCGGTGATGTTCAACGGACTACCCGCACCCGAGTCGAATCCTGAAGACCGTATTGGCCCTGGACGATGACAAGGTTACCTTCGGCGATTCCGGCTGCAGTGATCTCGACCAATGAGTCGCGTTTTGCGCCGACGGCAATATCGATCTTATGCGCAAGGGAATCCGCTCCTACCAGAACGATGCCGGTGGTATTGTTCTCATCATCGTGCAAGACCGCAGACGCAGGAACGAGGAGGATTTTTTGGCGGTGACCGACGATGATTGAAACATCTCCGAAAAGAGAACCGGAAAGATCGGACCCGGAACCGCTGAAAACGATCTGCACACGTGCAGTCTGATCAGCGGGATTTACGAGCGGTTCAATGCGATGGACAATGCCATCGTACGACTTGCTGCGCCGATTGGAGAATCGGACAACTGCATGCTGATCTTCTTTAATCCGGTTTATCGACGACGATGGGATATCCGCTACGAAGATAATTGACGCTGGATCGATGATAGTTGCAAATTGGTCTCCTTCGGAGACAACTTCCGATTCGCTTTTCGATTTATTGCTGAGGATACCATCGAAGGGAGCGGTTACTGCAACAGAGCTTGTTGATTGTTCGGCCATCTTGAGGGCGTTCTCCGCCTCCTGTTTTTGCGCAGGCGTGGTCGCGGTGCGGAGTAATTCTTTTGCGCCAAGAATTGAAGCTTCGGACTCTTTTGTCCTCAGAACTGCTACAGTTTGGCCATGCTTGACGCTGTCACCATTGTACAAGGCGAAGGATGAAATTATCCCTGCAATCGGCGAGCGGAGTTGATATTCTCTACGGATGACTGTCGATCCGGTCGCATTCACCGTTTCATCGATTGAGCCGGATTGGATAGGCGCAACTTTTACATCGACGACAACTTGAGGAGTGGAATCGGGCGGCTGCTCGCGGTTGCATGCGATGATCGAGAAGGCCGCAAGCGAGGCGAAGATGGAAAAGAGAATCGTCTTCATCATATTTAATTTAGGAATTGTCATTGCTTTCCTGCCAATCGAAGGAGGGTAGCGAAATCGGACCGGAGCTGGAATAATGCATCATTGTAGCTGAGTTTTGCTTCTACGAGGAGGCGCTGTGAATCGAGTACGTCAAGATTTGAACCGCTGCCGCCGGCGAATCGGGCCTTCGCGGAGACATAATTATCGTTTGCCACGCCGATATTGCTCGCCAGGCTGGTGAGATTCTTCTTCACCGTTGCGAGATCGCTCAAGGCAACGCGCCATTGGGTTTCATATTCGCGCCGTTGAAGTTCCAGCTGGGCATCAAACTGTTGAACGGCGATTTGTTTTTGCTCGACTCTATTATCGATCCCGCCCCAGGTGAAGATAGGAATATCCAGAGTGAGAAGAAGAGAGTAGCCGATATTATGGCTGAACTGATCGGGATAGACGCCGAGCGCGCCGAAATCACCGGAGACGGAAAGGGATGGCAGCCGTTCGGCCTGAGAAAGAGTGACATCGAATTCAGATTCCGCTTTGTCTCGTTGGAGCATTTGGACATCAGGGTTGTTATCCACAGAAAACTCGGGAAGGGCGGAAGAATCGGCGGGATTGAGCGGAGCAATCTCCACCGCCCGGTCCAACGCCGTTCCGAGTTCGTTGGCTAATGTCTGTTTCAATCGATTGAGATCCTGCGACGAAACCTCGACATCAGTAAGGGCGCTGTTGAGATCCACTTGCGCCTTGAGTACATCGGATTGCGACGCGCCCCCGCCTTTCTGCATGCGGGTGAGGAGATCAAGATAATCGCGCAACCGCTCCACAGTTTCTCTTCTGATATGAAGCTCTTCCTCGGCGTGCAAAATATCAAAATAAAGAGTTCTGATGGTGAACGCGATATCGATTTTACTCTTCGAGAGGTTCAGATTCGATCGATCGATGGCGTTCGAAGCTTGATTGATGGTCGCTTCACGGACACCTCCATCATAGAGCGGCAAGCCCGCGGTTACTTGAACGCCGTATTCGCCGCCGTTCGTGATGACCTCGTTATAACCGTTTTGGGGCGTCACCATGTAATGGGAACGAAAATAAAACGAGGGGTAACGAGTGGACTTTGTTTCTTTAAGATGAGATTCAGTTTGCTGAACGCCGAGTTCTGCTACATTGACTGCCTTGTTATTCTTGAGGGCGATGTCGATGGCCTGTGAAAGCGACAGAGAATCGACGGATTGCGGATTTCGGATTGCCGATTGCGGATTGGAAGAAGAATCATCTTGCGAATACGCACTTGCCACTGCTACGGGGAGAATGCAGCATATTATGGCGGCTCGGAATACCTTATTAATTCGCAAAGGCTATCGATGATTAGAATTTCCTTAAATATAGAAATTCTTGGGGATTTATGCGAATAGTACAGGGAGTAGAATATTTCATCGTTTCCGGTTCACCGTGCGATTTGCATTTCTTCCGTAGCTTCAGGCCGGGACCTTTGGGGTTAGATTGTTTTTCCCCGCCGATTTTCATAACTTTCAAAGTTTCCACACCTGTTAAGTTCAAACCATCATCATAGTCAATTTGAAAGGAATAAAAAATGAGGAAGTCAGCGTTTGTCATAGTTACAGTACTTGCGCTCTGTTTAGCCCAAGGACTCTTTGCGCAGGATAAGATGGGAGGCAAAAAGATGTCCGTTCAGGAATCCAATAAGAAGCATACGCGTGAAGCGTTTGATGCACTCAACGCGAGCGACTGGTCGAAGTTTTGTACATTTGTTGCGGATAACTTCGCGGAACACAATCCGGGGCCTGGTGAAGGGCCTGGCTGCAAGGGAGTTACAGATTTCTTTACGGGGTTTAAGAAGGCATTTCCAGATCTCAAAATGACGATCCAAGATATCGTTGCGAGCGGAGACGAAGTATGGGTGCGTTCAATCGTGACGGGAACTCAAAAAGGCGACTTTATGGGAATCCCTGCTTCTGGAAAATCCTTTAAGATCGATGGGTACGATGTGATAAAGATTAAGAATGGAAAGGCAACCGACCATTGGGGAGTATTGGATATGGCGTCGATGATGCAGCAAATTGGCGGTGTGCCACCGCCGCCAAAAGGTAAATAAGACTTTACCGTTACGGCAACAGATTCTCCTCGAAGCGGGGTTTAATTGAGTTAAACCCCGCTTTGCATTTTAGGTCTAACTCTATATTATCTAACAAGAATTCTCATTTGTCTGCCATTAAATCTTTAGCCCTCCTCACGTTAGTCCTCACGGCGAGTTTGGCGTTCGGCCAAAATGCGACCGTGCAGGGAAAGGTACACTCAAAACGCAACGATGCCCCAATTGAAGGGGTAACGGTACGCCTTACCAACATTAACGACACCGCTGAGACGTATGTGGCTCCCACCGATGCTAAAGGATTCTATTGGTTCCCGGGTCTCCAGTTCAAGACGTATGTCTTGAGTATCATCGAGGTCGGATATCTCACACTCGTGGATACGATTAGCGTTGTAAGGCCGGTGATGGATCTCGGCGACCGTGGGATGACCCAAACGGTGATTCCTCTTGATGAGGTGCTCGTTCAAGAGCGAGCGATACCTGTTGTTCAGAAGAACGATACAACGGAGTTCAATGCGGCCGCGTTCAAAACGCATCCGGATGCCGACGCGGGCGATTTAGTCGAGAAGATGCCCGGGGTTACGGTTCAAAACGGAAACGTGACGGCGCAGGGCGAACAGGTTCAGCAAGTGCTGGTGGATGGGAAACCTTTTTTTGGCAACGATGCATCGTTAGCGTTGCACAATTTGCCTGCGGACGCGGTTGATAAGATTCAGGTCTATGATAAGAAAAGCGACCAGGCGGAGTTTACCGGATTCGACGATGGCCAATCGATCAAGACAATAAACATCATCACGAAGCCGGACAAACGCAATCAGACGTTTGGTAAATTGTACGGCGGTGCGGGGGATCAGGATAGATACCAGGGCGGCGGAAGTGTAAACTCGTTTCATGAAGACAC